>NZ_JBFRCL010000049.1:0-65544 GCF_040965695.1 Paraburkholderia sp. BR10937 | reverse complement strand
AGGCTCGGTGCTAAAAACCCCCTCCAGATAGATATAAAGGACTACAAAACAACCACACCCAGAACCAACCTCAACCCCGACATCTGTATTTAGCCGGGACCCCGACATCTGAAAATGGCTTTGACATTACTTGTAACGGCTAAGTTGTAATGTCCGCTTTTAGCCAGATTCAAATGTCCGCTTCGAGTTCATCGTAAGCTTGCCGCCCGCTGGAGATCCAGCTTTCCACCTCAAGCTGCGTTGCTATGTCGTCGTCGAACTGAAAACGACACCGTTCAAGCCGGAATATGCGGGCCAGCTGAACTTCTACCTGTCCGCAATCGATGCGCAAGTTAAGACGCCCGAGGATCAGCCGACCATCGGCCTGCTTCTGTGCAAGGAAAAGAACCGGCTCGTGGCGGAATATGCGCTGCGTGGTGTGGCCAAGCCAATGGGTGTGGCTGAGTACCAGCTGATGCGCGAGGTGCCACCCTCGCTAGAGACCGGCCTGCCGATCATCGATCAGATCGAGGCCGAACTGCGTCCCGACCTGCCGGGCGACACTGTGTAAACATCGTCGGGCAACGCCCACGCCGCTTTCACCAGCAGGTGCTAGCGCTGGCGACTGAAAAGCCGCAGCAGTTCGTCTCGCAATTCCGAGATGTCCAGGACGTGCTGTGCGCGGTTGCGGCCACGTCGGGGACATCGAGGCCAGCCGAATCTCCCCCGAGGAGGCGCGCGTGCGAATCGCGGCAATCGCCAAGGCTGCGCCGGCGCCAACCTGGCTCTTTGCGCTGGCGGCAGCCGCTGGCGCGACCGCGTTAGCGATCATCTTTGGTATTCAACACCTGCCAGCCACACTGGTGATCTTCGTGAGTGCGGGCATCGGCGCCCTGCTCCGCCGCGCTCTCGTAAGGGCTGTAGACGCCACGTTGCTGAGCATAGAGGAACGGCTTCCTCCGATCCTCAGCGTCATCGCCGGCATGGTCGACCTCACCGGATTCTTCATGCTGGGAAATATTTTTACGGCGCACGTCACCGGTAATCTTGTGATCGCAAGCGCAGTTGCAGTACGCGGCGGCCCGATACATGCAGTACAACTTCCGGCAATCCCCGTCTTTGTTGTCTCATTGGCGCTGGTCTGGCTCGTCGCAAGGCTCTCCGACCGGACCGCCCCCTCGCTCGTGCGACTGCTGCTACTCGTACAGTTTTTGCTGATTGCGAAGGTATTTGCGATCTGCGTGGCGGCGGCACCTTCGAGTCATCCCCATAGCGTCCTGGCCTATCGATCCTGGACGTGTTGTCGAGCGGGCACTCACTGATGAGCGTGGACGGTGGTCGACTGAAAAGATGGCTGCTGCTTCTCCTGGGCTTTCTGCTCGGATGCGTCGTTGCCGCGATCGTGATTCCCATGATGGGTGATTGGACGTGGTCATTACCCACGGCACTCGCTGCGGGTGTAATCGTATGGCCGGCCAGAAGTTCTTGACTTGGAAACTCGCGAGTGGGCGCTCGTCCATGGCGCAGCGGATACCGCCCTGTTCCTGACGGTTGACGTCGCCATCGACAAGGTTTGGACTGCCGCGTCATTCGACATGGCCACGCACCAATGGAATCAGTACATGGGGTGACATCAGTGTTTCTGGCAGAACATCGGTTCAAGACCACGAGGCCGCAGAGGAGGCGCTGCGTCACGCAAGGTTTAAGCAGTAAGCCTGGGCCATCGAGCGATCGTCTTGCCATCAATCGACAAACGTCCACAGAGGCGGAACTGTTGCTCGTGAGGGACCGGCCCGAGTCGCCGGATCACCCCGATAACTGCCGAAGCGCTGGCGGTTCGAACGGCGGTTGCGGGGCCGTGAAGCGCCTGTCGCCACGCTCGTGGACAGTCATCCGCCTCGAGATACATTCGGCACCTGCTGGCAAATGCAGTTGTATCGCTACCTCACATTGCCCGACTTGCAGCGTAACTGCCAAAACTCGAGCATCCGCTATGCCAACAATCCATCCCGCGCCCTAACAAAACCGGTCTCGACAGAATCATCGAGACCGGCGGCACACTCGTCCCTGATCTGCGTGGCCGTCTACATCCGGTCAACGTCGATCACGGCCTGCGCGAATGCCTGTGGCGCTTCCTGAGGAAGGTTATGGCCGATCCCGCCGTTGATGGTCCGGTGTTCGTACTTGCCGGTGAACTTGGCGGCGTAGGCGCTGGGCGGCGGATGCGGTGCGCCATTGTCGTCTCCTTCCATCGTAATGGTGGGCACGCTGATCGCCGGCGCAGAGGCAAGTCGCTGCTCGAGCACATCGTATTTCGCCTCACCTTTCGCGAGGTTTTGGCGCCACCGGTAGTTGTGCACCGTAATCGCGACATGATCGGGATTGTCCAGCGCGATTGCGCTGCGCGCAAAGGTAGCGTCGTCGAATTCCCACTTCGGCGAGGCTTGCCGCCAGATCAGCTTCGCAAAATCGTGCGTGTATTTTTCATAGCCTTCGCTCCCGCGGTCCGTGGCGAAATAGAACTGGTACCACCACTGCAGTTCGGCTGCGGGCGGCAACGGCATCTCACCCGACTTCTGGCTGCCGATCAGGTAGCCACTCACCGAGACGAGCCCCTTGCAGCGTTCCGGCCAGAGCACGGCGATGGCGTCGGCTGTGCGTGCGCCCCAGTCGAAGCCTGCGAGGATTGCTTGCTGGATATTGAGCGCGTCCATCAGCGCGACGATATCGGAGGCCACGGCTGTCGGCTGGGCGTTGCGCATGGTGTCCTGCGACAGGAAACGCGTCGAACCATAGCCGCGCAGGTACGGAACGATCACGCGATACCCGCGGGCAGCGAGCAGCGGCGCGACATCCACAAAACTGTGAATATCGTAGGGCCACCCGTGTAGCAGGATGACCGCTGGTCCGTCGGCTGGACCCGCCTCGGCGTAGCCAACGTTCAGCAACCCGGCGTCGATCTGCTTGATGGACGTGAAAGACGTATGTGCACCAGGCTTCACCGGGGCCAGTTTCAGCGGCTTCAACGAGCCGCTTTCCGCCCTCGCAGAGCCCAACATCCCGAACTGGGCGACAGCAAGCGCGAGCGCCGTCTTGCCGATAAAGCTGCGGCGCAGTGTATCGATTCCCTCAGACATTTTCTCTCCCCCCATCAAGCGCGGTCGGAACCGCTAGTGACTTCGACGATCAATTCAATTTCGAGGCACGCACCCAGCGGAATCTGCACCACGCCGAACGCTGAGCGCGCGTGCTTGCCGCTCTCGCCGAACACAGTGGCGAGGAGGTCAGATGCACCATTCGTCACGAGGTGCTGCTCGGTGAATTCAGGAGTCGAATTGACGAGGCTCGTCAACTTGACGATTCGTTCGACGCGATTCAGGTCACCGAGATATTGATGAAGTGTCGCGAGCAGATCGATCGCAAGCGAACGCGCAGCCGCGTGGCCTTCTTCCGTCGTCAATGTCGCGCCGAGTTTGCCTGCCAGCACCTTGCCGTCCTTCTTCGCGAGATGGCCGGACAGGTAGGCGAGATTGCCGCTTCGCGCGCACAGCACATAAGAGGCGGCGGGTACCCCTACGTTCGGCAATGCGATGCCGAATTCCTTAAGCTTTACGTAAATATCGTGTCGTTTCATGTTGAATTCGTTGATGATGAAATTGAGTCGGGTGCAGCGCTGAATTAACGTGCCTGATCCACACCGCGCACGGCTTCCTTCGTGCTCTCGATCACTTCCTTCAACTCGTTATCGAGTACTGAATCGTGAAGCGATTCCCCGCTCTTCACGCCTTCCTTGAAGCCTTTAATGGCAACGCCGAGGTCACTGCCGATGTTGCGCAGCTTGCCCGTGCCGAACACGAGCGAAACGATGACCAGCACGACGAGCCAATGCCAGATGCTGAATGAACCCATGACAATCTCTCCTTGAATATGCGCCGCAATCATTGCGGTCAAGATACGGGGCACGTCCGCGCCTGGCGGCGTCACCCCGTGTGAACGAACTGAAATTCCTGCTGATTACTGATGCGCCACGTAGGGCTTGACCATCTTCTTCGGGTCGACGATCTTGTCGAACTCGGCCTCGCCAACGTAGCCGAGTTTCAGCGCCGCCTGTTTCAACGTGAGATCGTTGTCGTACGCGTAGTGCGCGATCTTCGACGACTTGTCGTAACCGATCACCGGTGAAAGCGCGGTAACGAGCATCAGCGAGTTGTCGACGTCTTCCTTGAGCTTCTTCAGATTCGGCTTCGTTCCCTCAACAAGGAAGGTACGGAAATTCGTGCACGAGTCGCTCATGATCGAAATCGAGTGCGTGATGTCGAAAATGATCAGGGGCTTGTAGACGTTCATTTCCAGATAGCCGCTCGCGCCGCCGATGCCCGTTGCAACGTCGTCGCCGATCACCTGTGCCGCGACCATCGCCAGTGCTTCTGCCTGCGTGGGATTGACCTTGCCCGGCATGATCGACGAGCCGGGTTCATTTGCGGGGATGATCAACTCCGCGAATCCAGCACGTGGTCCGCACGACATCAGGCGAATATCGTTTGCGATCTTGAACAGTGAAACGGCCAGCGTACGCATCGTGCCCGACAGGTGGACGAGCGCATCATGCGCACCCTGCACCGTGAACTTGTTCGGCGCCGTCACGAAAGGAAGCTTCGTCAAGCGTGCAATCTCGGCCGCCGAAGCGCGCCCGAAATCCGGCGTCGTATTGAGGCCGGTGCCGACGGCCGTACCGCCGAGCGCAAGGCGATAGACGCCGTTTAGAGCATAGTCGAGCCGGTCCAGATTGTCGGTAAGCATGCCCTCGTAGCCGGACCACTCCTGACCCAGCGTGATCGGCGTCGCGTCCTGCATGTGCGTGCGGCCGATTTTCACAATGTCCATCCATTCCTTGGACTTCGCTCCGATCGAATCGCGCAAGGCTGCGACTGCAGGCATGAGACGCTGCTTGACGTTGATCGCCGCCGCCATATACATCGCGCTGGGGAACGAATCGTTCGACGATTGCGACATGTTCACGTGATCGTTCGGATGCACCGGCGCCTTGCTGCCAAGCGGCGTGCCCGCGAGCTGACAACAGCGGTTGGAAATCACCTCGTTGACGTTCATGTTGAACTGCGTACCGCTACCCGTCATCCAGACGTGCAGCGGGAACATGTCATGATGCTGGCCCGCGAGAATCTCGTCGCAAACCTGAACGATCAGCCGGTGCTGCTGTTCCCCAAGACGCTTCTCGGCAAAATTGACGTTGGCCGCGGCCTTCTTCAGGATCGCGTAGGTCGTAATCATCTCGCGCGGCATCAGGTCGCCGCCAATGCTGAAGTGCTCCAGCGAGCGCTGCGTCTGCGCGCCCCACAGCTTGTCGGCCTGTACGTTGACGGCGCCAAGGCTGTCCGTTTCCTGACGGAAGCCCACCGGCGCCGACGACTCGGCGCTGGAGTCTGCGGTAGCTGCGAATGCCGTACTGCCGGCCATGGCGAGCGATGCAAGAAGGGTCGACTGCATCATTTGTCTGCGGTTCATATACTTTCCTTTACCAATTGAACAAAAGCGGAAACTCTCGTTGGCATCGGGCATCAGGCCACCGCCAACTCAAAGACGCTCAGTAGCCACAGGCTTCACACGACGACGTGATTTTTTGTCGGATCTGTTCACCTGCAGGCGATGACTGAATTTCACCAATGCGCGGTTACTGGACCGTTGCAGGCCAGCCAGGTGGGATTACGATTGAAATGTTCGACGAAGGGAGTCCACAGGGCGCCCATCTGCACCTCGCGACGGTTGCCCGCATATTTAAAAAATAGCTTTCCAGACAACCCCCTTAATCCCGCGTTTTCCCGTGACTACACTGCAGTCACTGATTTACGAACAGGGCTGTTCGTAGCAGGACCAAAGCAAAGTCTGGAGGTAGTTGTCATGAAGTCCCTGATTCAAGCCGTTGTTGTTGCCGCTGCCCTTGCGGCGCCCGTGGCTGTGTTCGCCCAGGCGAGCCAGCCCCTCACCCGTGCGCAGGTGCGTGCAGAACTCGTTCAACTCGAGAACGCTGGCTACAATCCCGCCACGGGAGAAGATCCCACTTACCCAGCCGACATTCAGGCTGCTGAAGCAAGGGTGGCTCAGCGCAATGCTGCGACAGGCGTCGGCGGCGGCGTGAGCGGTTCGTCGGACGCGGGGCGACCGGCGGTCTCGAAAGCGGAATGAGAGGCGGTGCACAACCATTCCTCGTACGCTCGCACCCGATCGCCGGGCCGCATGTTCGTGTAACAGCCCGGCGATCCAATTTATTTTTTCGTTTAAATAACTGGCTCACTATCGCAGGCGAATGCGATAGTGAGCCAGTTTTGCTTATACCTCTGCCACCAACAGTCTGACGGCTTCGAACGGGCCCTGATAGCCTTTACGCTCTTTCTTGTTGGTAGATTGCGGACTCGCAGGCTCAGCGTTCAATCTGACAATCGCGAAGGGACCTACCGCACGGAGCGACCCTTCGCACCGGCGCGCAGCCTAGCGCGCGAAGCCCGATCTCGGCATCGGCAGCACCGTCAAAGACCGGATACCTTGCGCACCGCGAATCAGCACGCCTTCGATATCCGCCGTTGCCGACGGCCCGCTCATCAGAACTGCGTAGCGAGCGTCGAAGAACTCCCTTCGATGATAGGCATGGTGAAGGTTGCCGACGATATCCTGCGGGTCGAGCAACACGACGAGATGTTGTGACAGGTAACCAAGTGCGTTGACCTGATATTCCACCTCGCTCAACCAGATAGAGCCTGTTTCGGCCACTGCAAAAGCAGGTCGCACTACACCTACATCGACGTCTTGCAGATCGTGCGGTCTCGCGACTTCCTCGATGCGGCGAGTCCCTTTCACTTCTGGAACGGCCGAGCACACCACCAGTGCATCGGGAAAGCGCCCGCGAATGAAGTTGTCGACATCGCCGTCATGCGGTGGCTCGCACCAGGTGCCGCCCAAACGTGCAAGCGAGTTCTTGAACGCTTCAATGGCAGGTGGAAGATTTTGATCGAACAACGGCACCTCTGGTAGCGCGCGGGACGCGGGCTGGACCTCACGCAGGTGCGACAGAATCAAGTCTCGACTGCTCATTTCTTGCTCCTTTTCAGATACCAGTCACGGAACGTTTCTTTCGGTGCGGCCGGAACTTCACGCTGCTTCCCCCACACGTTCAACGGGTTGTAAAGCACAGCGCGCGGCAGCGTCGCAACAGCCTTGTCAGCCGACTGGATCGCTATGCGAAATACCTTCGGACGAGAAAGCACCTCGCCTGCAACCTTCATCGCTTCCCTTTTCACGAACGGCAACTCATGCTTTTCAGCAATGATCTGCCGCCACTTGTAGATTTGCTCGTGAATGTTGATCTTGACCGGACATACGTTGGTACAACTGCCGTTCATGGTCGATGCGAAGGGAAGCGAACTGTACTTGTGCAGGTCGAAAGTTGGATTAATGATCGCGCCGATCGGGCCCGAATACACGCCACCGTAGCTCAGACCGCTGCTGCGTCGGTAAACGGGACATGTATTCATGCACGCCCCGCAGCGGATGCACTTGAGCGAATACCAGAAGTCATCCATTGCCAGGCGCTCGGAACGGCCGTTGTCCACGAGGACGAAGTGCATTTCGCCACCTTTGCGTGGAGCGCGAAAATGCGACGTGTATTGCGTAATCGGTGAGCCCAACGCGTTGCGCGACAGCATCCGAATGAAGACACCCAGGTGCTCGAGTTTCGGAATCAGCTTTTCGATGCCGATGGAGGCAATATGAAGCGGCGGCACGTTCGAACTCAGGTCCGCGTTGCCTTCGTTCGTACATACGGTAATGCCGCCTGTCTCGGCCACGGCGAAGTTACAACCCGTCATGCCCGCGTCGGCGTTCAGGATCAGCGGACGGGTCGCCTGACGCTGCGCCTCGGCTAGCGCCGGGATGTCGTTTTCGTCTGGATCGGTCCCGAGCTTTTCGGAGAATATCTTCGCCACGTCTGTAGCGAGCTTGTGAACCGCTGGCACGACGACATGCGAGGGCATCTGGTCATCGAGTTGCTGGATCTGTTCGCCGAGATCGGTCTCCACGACGGTAATGCCGCGGTCCTCGAGATACGGACGCATCTCGCACTCCTCGGTGAGCATCGACTTGCTCTTCACCAGCAGCTTCGCGTTTTTCTTGCTGAGAATATCGAACACGATCCGATTGTGTTCCTCCGCGTCTTTCGCCCAGTGAACGATCACACCGTTGGCCGTCGCATTACGCTCGAACTCTTCCAGATATCCGGCCAGATTCGTGAGCGTATGTTCCTTGATTGCGGATGCCAGTTCCCGAAGCTCCTCCCATTCTGCTATGCCATGCACCTCGCGATCGCGTGAGGTCCTGAGTTCCCAAAGGCGCTTGTCGTGGAATTCGATGTGCTTTTCATCAGCTATGAACTGCTTCGAATAACCGACATGGTCTACTCGCTTCATGCCCGTGCTCCATTCAGAATTTGTGCGATGTGGATAAACTTCATGCCCAGCTCAAGCCGGTCGGAACACCCTTTCTGATGCATGAGACAGGAAGAGTCCGCCGAAACGATATATTCCGCGCCGTTGCGTTTGTGGTCCCGTACCTTGTCGATGCCCATCCTTGCAGAGACCGGCTCCTCCGATACGCAGAACGTCCCCCCAAAGCCACAACATTCGTCAGGACGGTCTGGCGTGATGAACTCAATGCCTTTTACCTTCTTCAACAGCGCAAGCGGCTTGGAGAAAAACGGTTCTTCGATTTCGGACATCTTCGCGGTGCGCAATGAACGCAGCGTCCCGCAGCTGTTGTGCAGACCGACCTTGTGCGGGAACTCGGCCCACGGCAGTTCTTCGACCTTGAGCACGTCGTGCAGAAACTCCACGAGTTCATAGCAGTTTTTCCTCACCGCCTGAGCGTCAGGCGTTTGAGCCGAAGCGCTCATGTGATCGCGAACATGGTGTACGCAGCTTCCGCTGGGAGCCACGATGTAGTCGTAGCCTGCAAAGTTCCGGATGAAAAGTTCCTCTGTCGCGCCAGCCTCCCTCTCGCATCCGCTATTGCCCAGCGGTTGCCCGCAACACGTCTGATCGAGCGGGTAATCGACAGTGCAGCCGAGCCGTTCAAGCAACTCAAGCGTAGCAACCCCAACCTCGGGAAAGAACGCATCGATGAAACATGGGACAAACAACGCTACTTTCATACTCGGATCCTCGGTAATGGATTGTGTGAATCAGTGGTAACCGTGCTCGCGGCTCACCTTCCCCCGGAATACCGAGTAGGCGATGTACGTGTAGGCAACGATGAGCGGCAGGACGAATAACCCTGCCCCCCAGAACATGAACTTCTGTGTAGCGGCCGGCGCCGCGGCTTCGAATATCGTGAGATCGAACGGCACGACATACGGCAACAGCGAAACCGCGAGCGTCAGCAACAGCAGCACGCAGGCCGCGGCGGCGAGCGCGTAGGGATGGCGCGCCGATCCGGCTCGTGCCACGCGGGAACTGCCGGCAAACGCCAGCAAGCTGAGCAGAGGAAGCAGGAAAAGCACAGGATGGGCAAGCCAACGCGCTTCGATCTCACGGTGCGTGACGAGCGTCGTCACGAATATCGATGCGACGAAGAGCATGGCGAAAGGCACGAGTCGGCTGACGGCAGTTCTGCCGAACTGTTGCAAACGGCCCTCGCCCTTCAGGACGAGCCAGCCAGCGCCCAGCACGGCGTAGCCTAGTACGACGGCCATGCCGCACCACAACGGGAAAGCGCCGCACCACTCGAAGCCGTTGCCCACGTAGCGAAGTGCCGAGACGGGCAAGCCCTGCGCGTACGTCCCTACCGCCACGCCCTGCATGAACGCGGCGACAAACGAGCCGACAAACAGGAGTCCATCCCAGACCCAGCGCGAGCGCTTTGCCTTGTGACTGAATTCGATTGACACACCGCGCATGATCAAACCGAACAGCATTGCCGCAAGCGGAATATAGAGCGCCGGCAACACGATCGAATAGACAGGGGGAAATGCGCCCCAAAGGATCGTCCCCGCGATGACGAGCCACGTACCATTGCCGTCCCAAACGGGCGAAATGGAAGCCAACATCTCCTCTCGCGCCGGCGCACTGCCGGCAATTCCGCTCAGGATGCCGACACCGAGGTCAAACCCGTCGAGCACCACATAGACTGCGAGCGTAAAAGCGAATTCCGCGAGCCAAAACCAGTCAAGCATCTCTTTCTCCCCGTGATCAACGTGACGTTGCCTTGCGCCCAGCAATCGTGGCCTCGGCGGCCCGTCGCTGTGCTTCGAAACGCGCATTCGGCTCGAATGTCTGGGCGATCGCGTTGCCATTCCAGAACGCGACGACTTTGCCGGTCATCACTCCGCGATTTACGATCTTCACGATGTAGTAGACGCCGAAGCAGAAGATGAATCCGTAGACAGCGACATAGAGCGCCAGTGTCGAGGCGGCAAAGTGCGCCGACAGTCCTGGCGTCAGCGCATCTGCCGTACGCATCACGCCCCAAACAGTCCACGGCTGTCGCCCGACTTCGGCGGTAAACCAACCCGTCAGGACCGCGACGAAACCGAGCGGGAAACTCCACGCCACCGGCCAAAGCAGCCAACGCCGCTCACTTAGCTTTCGTCGGTATGCGCAATACGTGCCGATCCAGGCCAGCAGAAGCATGACCACGCCACAGCCGACCATCACGCGGAACGCGAAGAAGGGAATCAGCACGGGCGGGCGGTCAGCGCGCGCGAAATCCTTGAGGCCGACTTCTTTGGAATCGAGCGTGGCGGAAGCGACGAGACTACCGAGCACCGGCACCTTCAATTCATAGCGGTTGCGTTCGGCATGCGCGTCAGGAACCGCAAGGATCACTTCGGCGGCAGGTTGCTCGTCAGCCCAGCGACCTTCGATGGCAGCAAACTTCACGGGCTGATAGTCGTGCACGTAGTCGCCAGTCAAGTGCCCGAAAAAGATTTGAAGAGGCACCAGCACGGCGGCGAGACCGAGTGCCATGCGAAACATCACGGTTGCCTCGGCCCGGTCACGCCCCTTCAGCAAAAGCCGCGCACCGACAGCGGCGACGCAAAATGCAGTGGTCAGGTAGGCTGCGAGAAGCATGTGCGGGAACCGGACCCAGACGACGCTATTAAAAATGATCGCCGGCCAGTCCGTTGGCACGAAAGCACCGTTCTGGATCGTGTATCCAACGGGATGCTGCATCCACGAGTTGTTGACGAGAATCCAGAACGCAGAGAGCGTCGTGCCGACGGCGACGAGAATGCACGAGACTAGATAGAACCACTCGCGCACCCGGCTGCGGCCAAACAACACGACGCCGAAGAACGCAGCCTCGAGGGCGAAAGCGGTAAATGCCTCGTAACTGAGAAGAGGCCCCTGGATAGGACCGCTCGCGCGCGACAGTTCGCTCCAGTTGGTGCCCAACTGGAAAGCCATCACCATACCCGAGACCACGCCCATGCCGAACGCAACGGCAAAGATCTTCAGCCAGAAGTCGAACACGCGCCTGTACACAGGATTGCGCGTAGCCAGCGACATGGCCTCCAGTACGGCAAGCCACGCAGCAAGGCCGATGGTGAAGGCCGGAAAGATGATGTGAAAAGAGATGGTCGCTGCGAACTGTAGGCGGGATAGAAACAGTGCGGACATGCCCATCGGAAGCTCCTTCGTCTTTAAGTGTTGCGACAGTATTCGTCGCCGGAGCTTCCATCCGATTTCAGGCAGTGCTGCATTCCATTTCATCCGTAATGCTTCGCACGTGGCGAGGGAAGTCGCGCTCTTCGCCACTCCCCGGAATTTCTGCTCTTGATGCGCGAGCGCGTGCCAGACGCCATCGCCTGTAGTAGGTCGATACAGAATTCACCAATGCGAGGTGTCACCCCATTATGTGCATACAAAAGAAAAGCGTGAATGCTCCGCATCTTTCGGAGCATTCACGCTTTGATATGCCACCAGCCTGGCGTCAGCTTGCCGGAGGTCCGTCGTCGCTTGCGCTAGCGTCGTTGCGCACGAAGAGCCACGCAGCGAGGATGCCGGCCTCGTAAAGCACGATCAGCGGCAACGCGAGCATCAGTTGAGAAAAGACGTCGGGTGGCGTGACGACCGCAGCAACGACGAACGCACACACCGCAATATATGGGCGGATCTTCCGGAGTTTTTCGACAGTCAGCGCACCCATCCGTACAAGCAACACGACAATGATCGGCACTTCAAACGTTACGCCGAACGCGATGAACATCGTCAGCACGAAGCCAAGGTAATTTTCGATGTCGGTTGTCATTTCCGCGCCGAGAGGCGCGTTGTAGTGCGCCATCACACGGAAGATGGCGGGGAAGACAACGAAGTAGGCAAACGCCATACCGCAGAGGAACAGCAGATAGCTGCTCCCGACGAGGGGCACAACGAGCCGCTTCTCGTTCCGATAGAGTCCGGGCGCTACAAAAGCCCAGACCTGATAGAGCACGACGGGCAATGCAACGGCGAATGCGACAGCCATCGTCACCTTCATCGGTACGAAGAACGAGCCCGTCACATCGGTCACGATCATTTTGCCGCCGCTCGGCAGATTCTCCATCAGGGGTCGGGCAAGGAGCCGGAAGATGTCGGGCGACCAGTAGACCAGTGCGATGAAAGCGACGATCACCGAGGCTCCCGCGCGGATGATCCTGTCACGCAGTTCCGCCAGGTGCGAGACGAATGTCTGGTCGCCTTCGCTTGCCTCACCACTATCGCGATCCGTACGCGTATCAAATGTGCTCATGCTGCCCTCGTTTGCGTAGCGTAAGACTCGCGTCGGGAATTTGAAGTACCCGGCAATACCGGTACATGCGGATTGAATGCGGAATAGTGTCTTGGCTCGCGCACGGCTGTAAGCGCGGGCCGCATGACTCGCCGTGCGCCCGGCAAGCGGCTTCCCGCGCCTCGTGCCGCCTTCATTTGCATTGCGGTGCGCTTCGAGCGCCAGTTTCGTTTGCCGTCCGACACTGGTGCGGTGGCTGCCACGACAGGCGAAAGAGGCACAGCACGCTCCTTCGCCACTTCCGGCTCGGTTTGATCGCCAAGCACAGCCGCGTGGAGCGAATCTTCGATCTCGAGTGCCGCCGATGCAAAGCCAGTTTTCATGCGGCGCAATTCCTCGAGTTCGAGCTCGCGCGTCACTTCCGTCCTGACTTCATTGACATAGCGATGCGCGCGGCTCCAAAGCGCGCCCGCTGTGCGCGCGACGCGCGGCAGCCGTTCCGGGCCCAGCACAACCAGCGCGACCACGCCGATCAGGGCCATCTTGGTAATTCCCAGGTCCAGCATAGAGTTGATCCTCACGTCATCTGCACACCGTATCCACTCGCACACATCGTCGCCAATCGGAATAGCGGCGAGTCACCTTTTTTCGTCCCGCTCGAGAATGCATCGATTACATCGCCGGCATCAGTGCGAATGCCGTGTGAAATCCGAGGACGATCAGCCAGCACAACGCCACACGGTGTCTCATGGCGCGGATGCGGGCCACTGCGTCCTTCGAATTTGACCAACGTGCCGTTACCCGAGGCTTTCAGGGTTGGCAGGCGTTCATTGCAGATGTAACGAACCTGTGCTGGACGAAGCGATCGCACGCACTCGAACGTCAGTTGCGTTGGACCCTGCGGCTCGATTGCTTACTTCGCCGGCCTTGTACCTTCTCGCCTCAAGCTGCGCGGTGTGGACGAAATCACGCACCACTTTGGAGGATTCGCCAGATCGGTACGCCACAACAATCTGAGCGGTCGGCTGTGTCCCCTCAATCTCGTGGTATGTCACACCGGAGTGGTGTAGCTGTTGAATCGAATGCGGCACGACAGTCACGCCGAAGCCCGCTGCGACCATGCTGACAGCGGACGCCACCTGCGTCGACTCCTGTCCGAGTTGCGGGCTGAAGCCCGCACACTGGCACGCCGAGATCACGTCGTCGTAGAGGACAGGGGCAATCGAACGAGGAAAGAGAATCAGACGCTCTTGCGCCACGTCCGCGAGGCCGATGCGCGCCGAGTCAGCGAGCCTGTGCGTGGGTGGCAGGACGAGCAGCATTCTTTCATCGAGCAGCGGCGCGATCTTGACTCGCTCCGAGACCGGTGATGTCTGACGAATGATCGCGACATCGATTCGCTCCTGGATCAGATCGTCGACCAGGGCCGAGATGTTGCTTTCCGAAGGCGAAATCGTCACCTGCGGGTGCGATTCCCGATATGCCCGTACGACCTCTGGAATGACGGGATGAAACGTAACCGAACTTGCGAGGCCGACTCGAATGCTTCCCGTCAGTCCGCGCGCGGCGCTTTTCACACGGCATCGAGCCTGCTCGACCAGATCGAGAATCTTCCGCGCATCCTCATAAAGCACGCGGCCCGCATCCGTCAACTCGACGCCGCGCGTCAAGCGCCTGAAAAGCGGCGTACCGACTTCGTGCTCCAGTTTTTGAACCTGCTGGCTGATGGGCGGCTGCGCCATGCCGAGCCGCTCTGCCGCTCGTGTGAAGTGCCGCTCTTCGGCGACAGTGACAAAGTACTTAAGGTGGCGAAACTCCATATCGAACTCATATCAAAGTGGATTGCTTTCAATATTAGACGCCAGCGCACCCGGGAAACATACTGCTTTCATCGCAACACATTTTCAGGAAACCGGGTTATGAAAGACGCTGCCACATGTTCGTGCGTACGCGACATAGCGAAATCCTTCTCGCGCCTTGCAAGCAACCGTCACGATGAAAGCGAGATCTATCAGACATCTCTAATGAGCGCGCTGATTGACGGTGTGTACGACGGCGACAAGACCATCGGGCAGTTACTGCAACATGGCGATTTCGGCCTCGGGACATTCGACGAACTCGACGGAGAATTGGTGGCGTTCGACAAGGAAGTGCATCAGCTTCGCGAGGACGGCAGTGCGCGGCTCGCGCGCATGGACCAGAAGACACCTTTTGCCGTCGTCACGAATTTTCGCCCTACGATGTTCGGTGAATTCGGTAGTGCCCACGATAAATTCGAAGTTCAGGAAATCCTCGATGAATTGATCGGTTCACCGAATCTATTTTGTGCCTTTCGCATCGACGGGAAATTCGAGCGCGTCGAAACGCGCACCGTGCCGCGGCAGACGATGCCTTACCGGCCGATGCTGGAGGCAATCGAGCGTCAACCCGTCTTCACCTTCAAGGAGACCTCGGGCACGCTCATCGGGTTCCGGTGCCCCGACTACGTACAGGGAATCAATGTCGCTGGCTTCCATGTGCACTTCATCACCGGCGATCGCACGGGCGGCGGCCACGTACTCGACTATCGCCTGACTCGCGGAACCATAGAAGTCGCAAAGATCTCACGGCTTCGGATCGACCTTCCTTGCACCGACCACTTCCAAAGGGCGACATTGCACTCGGAAGAACTAGGGCGAGCAATTGAAGCAGCGGAAGGTTGAACCCGATTCGATTAGCAGTACCACTTTTATGAATATGGATTTGTTGGAGCGGAGAATGTTGAAGAATGCATACGACGTCGAAACGACGTGGACGAGCGGTGCGGACCTGGTTGTCCGAAACCTGGAAGCTCAGGGCGTCAAACACGTGTTTGGCATTCCGGGAGCCAAGATCGATCGCGTCTTCGACTCGCTCGAGGACTCGCCGATCGAAACGGTAGTCGTCAGACACGAAGCCAACGCGGCGTTCATGGCGGCTGCAGTCGGCCGTCTAACCGGAAAGGCTGGGGTTGCTATCGCCACTTCCGGTCCGGGATGCTCGAATCTGACCACAGGCCTCGCAACGGCAAACTCGGAGGGCGATGCGATGGTCGCTATAGGGGGGGCTGTCAAGCTCGACGACCAGCATAAGCAGGTTCACCAGGGGATGGATACCGTCTCACTCTTCAGGCCGATCACGAAATACTCCGCTGAAGTCGTGACCTCGTCATCGATTTCCGAAGTGATGAGCAACGCCTTTCGTGCGGCAGAACATACGCGGCCAGGCGCAGCATTCGTCAGTCTGCCCGCCGATATCGCGAGTCTTCCTGCAACGGGCGAACCGCTCGTTGATCTCACGTCCGTTTTATCGGGCGCCGCGGCAACAGAGGCGATCGCGGCCGCAGCGAAGCTGCTTGTCAAGGCACGCAATCCGGTCCTGCTGGTCGGCCTGCTCGCAAGCCGCCCCGAGAATGCCGAGGCCGTACGGCGTTTCGTCGAAAAGACGGGCATCCCGGTGGTTGGCACCTACCAGGCGGCCGGAACGGTCGATGCAGCAAACCTCGGACGCTTCGCGGGGCGCGTCGGCCTTTGGAACAACCAGCCCGGCGATGTGCTGCTGGATCAGGCCGATGTCATCATCACCGCGGGTTACAGCCCCGTTGAATATGACTCCGCCCTGTGGAACAAGGACGTGCGTCGTCCTCTGATCCATGTGGACGCGGTGCCATCCGACGCCGATCGTCACTATCGTCCTGCCGTCGAACTCGTCGGCGACATCGCGAAGACCATGGACCTGCTCAGTGCCGACGTTCCGACACGGCAACCCTCGCGCGAACTCAGCGCGATCCTGTCGACGCTCACGACCGCACGCCTCGAACTGGCGAACAAGGCAGCTTCGCTCGGCGGCTCGCCGGTTCATCCGCTGCGCATCGTGAAGGAATTGCAGGACGTCGTCGACTCCAAAACCACGATGTGTGTCGATATGGGGAGCTTCCATATCTGGATCGCGCGTTATCTGTACAGCTTCCGTGCGCGCCAGTTGCTCATTTCCAATGGCCAGCAGACTATGGGTGTAGCGCTGCCGTGGGCAATCGCTGCATCGCTTGTGCGGCCAGGCGAAAAGGTGATTTCGGTCTCGGGGGACGGCAGCTTCATGCAATCGAGCATGGAACTCGAAACGGCCGTTCGCCTCAAGAGCAATATCGTTCATGTCATCTGGGTCGACAATATGTACAACATGGTCGCAATCCAGGAGGTGCAAAAGTTCAAGCGCCGCTCGGGGGTTGAATTCGGCCCTATCGACTTCAAGGCCTATGCTGAGTCGTTCGGCGCAGCCGGCTTCGCAGTCAAATCAGCGGATACATTGCGCGACACGCTGCGCGCGGCGTTGGCCGTGGAAGGTCCGGCGGTGGTCGCCATCCCCGTGGATTACTCGGACAACCCCAAGCTCATGGCGCCGCTGAGAAGCGATTTCCTCATCTGATGCACCCACAAGCAAGCCACGGCCGTCGCTGCATCCCGCGACGGCCACTCTTTACCCGCGCTCGTCGACTCGATGAGCAATAAAAAACGCAGGCTCGCGCCTGCGCTCATCGAATATGCAACCGGCCTCGCATTTGAGCCTGGTTTCGAAACAGATTGTTCAACCAGAGTGGTTCTTCTTAATGTGCTTCATCCACATTGCGCACCATATCTTTCGCGCTGACGACCATATCATGCAGATCGTTGTTCAGCATGGAATCGTGAAGTGATCCCGCCTCCTTCACGCCATCCTTTAAGCCTTTGACGACAAAACCAAGGTCACTACCGAGATTACGCAGCTTGCCTGTGCCGAAAACAAGTGAAACGATGGCCAGCACGATAAGCCAATGCCAGATGCTGAGTGAACCCATGACAAACTCTCCTTGAGACATACCGAAATTGCAGTGGTCACGCCTCGGAACGTTGCGTCGCTTCGCGACCATTCAGGCGATGGCAGGATTTCATCAACGGGCCGTTACTCGGCTGTTGCAGGGCGACAGCGTCGTGACTACGATTGAAACATTCGACAGCGCGGATTCCCGACTCATCACACGAATTGCGGGAAATTCGCCGGCCAGCCGTGAAAACTACCGCGACTGACGACCTGTTTTCAGCTTCATCATTCGGGGACTGTCATCCGGGTCTTCATGACAAGAAGAACGAGGAGTTCGTCGAATGAAAACGAGGAATCTGGCTGCTCTCACAACCGCGCTCGTCGCGAGTGCCGCACACGCGCAAAGCAGCGTCACGCTATACGGGCTGATCGATACGGGTATTGGCTATATCAGCAATGCGCGCACCAAGCCCGCAGTGCCCTCGATAGGCGGTTCCAGCTGGTCGCAAATCACGGGCATCATCAATACTTCGCGCTGGGGCGTGCATGGCAATGAGCCGCTTGGCAATGGTCTGAGTGCCGTCTTCCGGCTGGAGAGCGGCTTCGACTCGACCAATGGAGCATTCAAGAATGGCGGCGATCTGTTTGGGCGCCAGGCGTGGGTTGGCCTGACCTCCGAGACATACGGGGGTGTAACCTTCGGCCGCCAATACGACTTCATGGTCGACTTCGTCGCGCCTCTCAGCGCTACAGGTTCAGGTTTTGCCGCTAACCTCGCGCAACATCCCTATGACAACGATAACCTCAACAACAACATGCGCCTGAACAATGCGGCGAAGTTCAGCAGCGTGGCATTTAATGGCTTGCAGGCTGGCGGAATGTACGCTTTTTCAAATGAAGCCGGCGGGTTCGGCAACAACAGGGCATACAGTTTCGGGCTGCGTTATGCGGGTGGCCCGGTCACCGTCTCCGGAGCGTTTCTTCAGGTGAATCGCAGTGCCACGCCCTCAGAGGCGAATGCCACCGGGGCAGTCAGTACCAACGACGGCGACGCATTGACGACGGGCGGGCGCCTGCAAATCTACGGCGCGGGCGTGCAGTATGCGATTGGCAAATCGACCGCCGGGTTTGTCTGGTCACACTCATCGACCGAAGATGTCACGGGGATCCTGCAGGGTGGCAGCACGACCACCGGAGCGCTGCACGGTCATGGGATCAAGTTCGATAACTTCGAAGTCAACGGGCGGTACTTCGTACTGCCCATGTTCAGCCTTGGCGCATCATACGTCTATACCATGGCTTCGTTCGAACCGTTGACGGGCGCCACTTCGAGGCCCCATTGGAATCAGGTCATGGCGCAGGCCGACTATCGGCTGAGTCCGCGCACTGAGGTCTTTCTCGAAGGCACCTATCAACGGGTGAGCGGCGGCAACGGGAATCCCGTATTCGATGCGGGCATCTTCAATCTGTCTCCGTCTACCGGTAATAATCAGGCCGTCGTCTCCGTTGGCATTCAGCATCGATTCTAACTGCGCGCCGAGGAACGCACCGCGACGGCCATCATCAATGCGCAGACGTGGGATGAAAGGCGCGCTCGAGCGCCGCGGCCAATTCCGCCTGGGAAAGCGGCTTATGCAGCACGCCGGGCACGCCTGCCTTCCGGGCCGCTTCCTCCAATGCCACTGTGCTGAAACCGCTGCACAGTATGACGGGCAGATCGGGGCGAAGCGTGCGGATCCGTTGGACCAGTTCGACACCCGTCATATCCGGCATGGTCTGGTCAGACACGACGACGTCAAAACGTTCGGGATCCTGCTGGAATGCTTGCCATGCCTCAGCGGCCGATTGAAACCCGACGGGCTCGTAGCCCAGCTCGGCCAGCACCTCTTCGCCCAGCGTGACCAGCGTCTCCTCATCGTCGACCAACATCACGACCTGCCCAGAACCCCGGGGGAGCGCCCCGCCGGCCGGCGACGCGACAGGCGGGGTCGCGTCGGTCAACGGCAAATAGACGAGGAAGTGCGTACCGCTGCCGACCGCGCTCTCGACGTCTATTGCGCCGCCATATTCGCGAACGATGCCGTCCACCAGAGACAGCCCCAGACCCGTACCCTCGCCCGCCTTGCGCGTCGTGAAAAATGGATTGAACATCCGCTCGAGCACGTCCGCGGGGATGCCCACCCCGCTGTCGACAACCGCGAGTTGTACGTAATCTCCGTCGCTCGCGGTGCCGTGCGAGAGCGTATGCGGGCTGTCCAGATGCAAACGCTTCAGGCTGACACCGAGTCCCCCACCCTCTGGCATGGCGTGCACCGCATTGCTGCAAAGATTCATGACGACCTGATGCAGGTGCGTTGGATCTCCGAGCACGAACAGATTCTTGTCCTCGAGTTGCACCTCGAGCGTGATGCATTCCGGCAACGTCACCTTCAAAAGCCCGATCACCTCGCCCACCACCGATCGCACGTCGACAGGCACACGTGCGGTCGATCCGCTGCGGCTGAAGGTGAGGATGCGCTCAACGAGCAGTCGCGCCCTTTCCCCCGCCTTCAGCACCTGCTCGACACTGCGACGCTCGGATGTACCCTCGCCAAGCTGGGACAATGCCCGTTCACCAAACCCGAGAATAGCCCCGAGAATATTGTTGAAGTCATGGGCGACCCCGCCGGCAAACGTACCGAGTGCCTCCAGCTTCTGCGACTGCCTCAACTGCTTCTCGAGCCGCTGACGCTGTTGCTCGTCGTCGAGCCGCTGCGTGATGTCTTCGACGGTCGCCATCATGTAATCTTCGTCACCGGCGCTCTCGCGCTCGGCGCGCCGCCACGGAAAGATGCGCGCAGAACGTATGTCGGTCCAGACGATGTGTCCGTCGCGGTGGACATAGCGCTTCTGGAACCGCACGCTCCTGACGCCTTCAAAGACGAGCTTGTTCGTGTGAAGTTCCGTCAGATACTCGTCGTCGGGATACGTGATGTCGGCGACCCGCTTTTTCATCAGTTCCGCTTCCGAGTATCCGACCATTTGCTGGAACGCGGGATTGGCAGCTACGTAGCGCTGCCCTCGCAATACGATGACCCCAATGGGTGCGTGCTCGAAAACGGTGCGCAAGCGATGTTCGCTCGAGCGCAACTGTTCATTCATCTGTCGAACCCGACGCAACTGCTTGATAAGAAACCTTGCGAGCAGCCCAATGAACAGGGAGATGAGTACCGACCGCGTCAGCACATTAAACATCGTTGCGTGCCAGGCGGCGAGGATCATATTGTTCGACCTCGATACCTCGATTGACAACGGATAGCCCTCGACGGCATGAACAACCGAGCGCAAGTCGCTTCCGACAATGCCAGGCGCCCGCTCATAGCTGGTTATCGCCTCGCCGTCGTTACCTAGAAGGCGGATGCGCGTGCCAGGTGTCAAGTCGATCCGCTCGTAGAAATTCCGGAAGTAGCCCGGTTCGACTGAAGCGACGACGACCCCGGTGAAACGGTCGTTTGCGTCATGCAGGCGCAAGGCCATCGGCAGGGCCAGTCTATGGTCCAGCAGGCTGATTATCGGCTCACCAATCGCTATCGCGTCCCCGCTTGCATGCAATAGGCGCTGGAAGTAGGACCGTGCCGCGACACTCACATGGGAATAGTTGCTTCGCTCGGAGGTCGCTACAAGTTGCCCGTCTGCATCAGCAATGCTGAGTTCGCGTAACTGCGGCGCGCCATTGATCTGTATGCGCAGAAAGTCCGCGGCCTGTTGAGGCGCGGCGCGCGCACGCGTCACATCCTGGTCGATTGCCGTGCGACGCAGTATGAGTTGAGCCGCCTGCATCGACCTGGCGGTATGTTCGGCAATCGCGCTCGCGAGGCTTGCAAGTTCGCGATTATTGTCGGCCAGCGTGAGATGCCGCGCTCTCCACTGGTCCCATCCCGACGTCAGGCAAAGCAACAACACGACCAGGCTGGCGCCTATCGCAACGGCGCGTTCCGAATGGGGCCAGGCTATCGTTCGCCAGCTCCGGAGGATCACAAGAAAACCGGCTCGCATGGGAAAGACCGGGTGTCGATTGAACACTTAAAGTGCACCCTCTTTAACACAGAACGCACCCCTTCGCAAGAAAGGCGCATCGTCCTCGAACAGGCCTTCGGCCGATAGGCGCATGAACCCAGATTGCAATTGAAATAAAGGCAGATGTCGAACGAAACGCGCCGGTAATTGGCCGCCATGAGACTTTCAATTGTGCAATCGGGGCGTTGCGAGACGCAGCCACCGATCTGGAGGCACGCAATCCAACCGGCAATGAGGCTGATCATGAACACCCTGCAGAACATGAACGTTTTTGTCCGCGTTGTCGAGGCTGGAAGCTTCACCGCGGCGGCCGAGTCGCTCGACATCAGTGCTGGATCGGCTTCACGCGCCATCAATGAACTCGAGACACACCTTCGCACCCGCTTGCTGAACCGGACAACGCGTCGCATCGCGCTGACGAGCGCCGGCGTCGAATATCTCGACCGGTGCAGGCGGATCCTGGCGGACGTCGCCAAGGCAGAAGAAGACATGACGCACTCACGCGTCTCGCCATCAGGGATCCTGCGCATCCACAGCTTCGCCAGCTTTGGCCAGCATTACATCATTCCCGTCATCTCGGAGTATCGACGGCGCTATCCAGACGTCAAGATCGAGGTCCGACTCTCGCAAGACATCCCGGATCTGCTGGATGGCTCCTGTGATTCGTCAATCCTCGCGGTCTCGTCGATGCCGGATTCCGACGCCGTTCTGATTCGGCTCGGCTCGACGTTCGACGTCCTGTGTGCTTCACCCGCTTACCTATCGACTCACGGCGCGCCAACAGAACCTGCCGACCTGTCGTCCCATGAATGTCTGGCACTGAGTACGCCCACGGTACGGCGTCGAGAATGGCAATTTGACGGGCCGCGAGGGAAGGAACAACGGGTCTTTGAGAGCGCCCTTCAACTGGACAATGCAGAAGCCCTTGCGGCGACGATCCGCCAAGGCATGGGTATTGGGGCACTACCCGTTCATGCTGCGTTGGCCGGGCTGAGCGATGGTTCGTTGGTACGTGTTTTGCCCGACTATACCGTCGGATCGAGGGAAATCTGTGCGGTCCATCCTTCACGCCATTTCGTCGATGCAAGAACGCGAACGTGGCACGATTTGTTGCGTACCTGCGTACCACAAGCACTCGAGCGCAATCATGCGCAGGTAAATGCCCTGCGAACTGCTGTGTCCGGGCAAACCATTGTCAAGCCGCCTTTCCTCGACAAGGGTGGTAATCATCTGACGTTAGGTGCAGTGCTCACTCACTGAGCACCGCGCAGGCGCAGCAGCCTGAAGTCCGCAAGTTTTGTCGGGGAGCTTAAACAATGACGCACCAACGGGACATTTTGATCGTCGAGGACGATCCGTCGATGTGCGAACTCATTTCGATGTCACTCAGGGATGGGGGCTACCGGGTGAGAGCCTGCACCATACAAACCGCTCGCTCTCTCGAGGGAGTAAAAGTCGACGCCGTTGTCGTAGCAATCAACTCTCCGAAGGCGACGCGAGGGAACACTATTAAAAAGCTGCGCGAACTGTTCCCTTCGTCGGCATTTGTCGCGACTTCGGGGTACTTCCCCGCGAGTATCCAGGCGTCCGGTGGCCTGGCGGCCGAACTCGGTGTCGAACGAACGTTGCCAAAGCCGTTCCGCGTGGATCAGTTGCTTGAAATCGTTCGCGATCTGACTAAAGGCATGTGAAAAGCCAGCGGGCAACTAGCCCGTCTGCTTTGCGTCGTCGCCCCACGTCGCTGCGGTTCCGAGTTTTTCTACAGACACTGAAAATACATATCCAGCCCCGCGTTCAGTCTTGATGTAACGAGGATTCGATGGATCCGCTTCGATCTTGCGCCTCAATCGCAAGATCTGTACGTCAATCGACCGGTCATACACATCATCATAGAGACGGCTCGACTCGAGCAACTGCTCGCGCGTGAGTATGCGTCCCGGCGACGCGAGAAATGAATTAAGCAGGGAAAACTCTCCGTTGGTGAGCGACACACGTTCACCTGCCGGCGAAGTGAGCCTGCGCGAACCGAGATTGAGTTCCCAGCCGTCGAAACGGTACGCACGCGCATCCGATTGCCGGCCCGTCGCGACGATAACCGCAGCGGAGCGCCGAAGTAGCGCTCTTATGCGGGCGAGAAGTTCGCGTGAGCTGAATGGCTTGGTCATGTAATCGTCCGCGCCCAACTCGAGCGCCATCACGCGATCGGCCTCATCGAGCCGCCCTGAAACGACGATGATGGGAAGCGACGACTGTTCGCGGATGCGGCGGGCGATCTGCATGCCGTCCTCACCAGGCATCCGCAAATCGAGAATGATCAGATCAATTGCAAACTCGCTGAGTGCTGCCGTCATTTCCGTCCCGTTGCCGGCAACGGTGACACGCAAGTCGTTGTCACTCATGTACCCGGAAATCAGTTCGCAGATAGCCGGGTCGTCATCAACCACGAGAACGTGAGGAGGATTGACGTCGCTCATAGCAGCAATGCCGAGTTGAAGTGGATGGTCATTATCCGCCGAAAGGCAGCAACAGTCTCGCCCTTAAAATGCCGTCGCCGGCTCGTCGTCTGCGGTGTCACATAACCCCATCGAACGCCTCTCGTCAGCACGCTTGCGGTAACTTCCAGGTGCCGCCCCCGTTACTCGTTTGAATGCATGAGCAAACGCACTCTCAGACGTGTATCCGATCGCGTCGGCAACTTCGGCAACCGACGCGCCTGCGCTCAGTTTTCGCTGCGCGAGCCGCATGCGCCAGTTGGTCAGATAAGTAAGGGGCGGCACGCCCATCACTTCGCGAAAGTGGACAACGAAAGTCGTGCGTGACATGCCAGCTTCCTTTGCCAGATCCTCCAGATTCCAGGCGCGGCTGGGCTCGGCATGCATCGCGGCAAGGGCCGGAGCGAGTCGCCGGTCACCCAGGGCCTTCAGCCAGCCACCGTCGTTCGTCGGCGATTGCAGCACATAAGCTCTTAGCGTCTGCACAAAAAGCAGCTGTGCGAGTTCGGCCAGGATGACGCTGCCGCCTGGCCGCATCGGTGGTTCCATCTCAAGAACGATTTGTCCGAGCAACCAACCAAGGCTTGCGGCCTCCAGTTGAGCGCCAGTTACACGAATAAATGGCGGAAGGCCGCCGAGAAGCAAGGGCTGGTCACCTTCGTCTATCTTCACCATGCCGCCCAGCATGACAAAATCGTTGCCTTCTCCGAGTCGATAATTGCCATTCCCATCCGCAGCGAGCGGCGTCGTAGGGGCATCCATTGTGAGATGCGGTTCACTCGCCAAAACCAGCGGACGCGAGCCATTCATGACCAGAATGTCACCGCGCTCGAACGGTAAAGGTTCTGCCATCCCGGCCATAAAAAACCAGCAGCTTCCTTCGATGGCAGCGCATATTTTCACGGCATCGAGATTGTCAAAGCGACGCCCCCAACTTCCACCGGCGATGAGCCGCCCGGAGAGGCTGCATCGCGCACGCACGAGGGCTAACAGTTCTGAAAGGAGGTCGGTGGCCATTTGCGAACTATCGCGCACAAAACTCGTCCTTTCAAGCATTCCTGGTACGATCTGCGCCCGATATAGTCCAGTCCTCCATCAAATGAACGAAGTGACAACATGACAACCTTGCAAACCCCTATCGGTTCCGGATTCGGCCCGGCTTCCACCGCAGCCGAAGTCATTGCAGGCGTCGACCTGACTGGCAAGCACATTGTCGTCACAGGTGGGTATTCAGGAATCGGCGTTGAAACGGTCCGGGCTTTCCGCTCGGCCGGTGCGACGGTACTCGTACCCGCTCGCGACATGGGTAAAGCAAAGGAAGCATTTCACGATATTCCCGGCGTGCTTCTGGACGAGATGGACCTGCTCGATCCGGCTTCGATAGATAGGTATGCTGAACGTGTTCTCGCAACTACCGATGCGCTTCACGTCCTCGTCAACAATGCAGGCGTCATGGCACCACCCTTGTCGCGGGATGCGCGTGGTTACGAATCCCAATTCTCCGCTAACCACCTCGGCCACTTCCAGCTCACCTGCCGACTCTGGCCTGCTCTTCGGCGCGCACATGGGGCTCGTGTCATCGCGCTCAGTTCCTATGGGCATCGGCGCGCTGGAATCGACTTCCATGATCCCAACTTTGAGGTACGGGAGTACGATCCGTGGATTGCGTATGGTCAATCCAAGACCGCAAATGCGTTGTTCGCCGTCGCACTGGACTCGATCGGGCAATCTCAAGGCGTTCGTGCGTTCTCCGTGCATCCCGGCGGCATCGTAACGGACCTTATCCGGCACATGTCCCAAGCGCAGATCGATGCGAGTGACATCATCGACCAAGCCGGCAAGCCCATCATCGATCCGAAGAATAACAAGAAGACACCGCAACAGGGCGCCGCCACGACTATATGGTGCGCGACAAGCGCGCAGCTCGACGGGATGGGTGGTGTCTATTGCGCTGACTGCGAGGTCGCACCCGCATTGCCTTCCGACGACTCAATGGAGTTGGTGGGCGTACGGCCGCGCGCGACGGATCCTGTTTCCGCGGGACGTCTGTGGCAACTCAGCGAACAACTAACCGGTACCTGTATCGATTGATAACGGCCCGATACGTCCCAGTTGAGATCGCCGCGCAGATGCGCGCGCTGTGGGAAGCACGCCCACCGTGCGTGCCGATCGGCGATATGAAGGGACATCGTTTCGAATGTAGTGGCTTTGGGCCCGGACATGCAAGCCACCCCGTGTCTGGAGGTTAGTTGCGCTCGACTCTCATGACAGATGCCGGTTTGTGGGTGCCTCGCCGGCAGCGGCCACTGACGGTTTGTCAGCCACGGGCGCGGCGTGCATGCCTGGGCGAGCTCATCCAGATCGACGGCAGCGACCACCGCTGGTTCGAGGAGCGCGCGCCGGCCTGCACGCTGCTGGTGTGCTTGGACGATGCGACGAGCCGTCTGATGCACCTGCATTTCACGGCGACGGAATCGACCTTCAGCTATTTCGAAGCGACCCGCGCGTACATCGAACGCCATGGCAAGCCGGGTGCGCTTTACAGCGACAAGGCCAGCGTGTTTCGCAGCGCGGCGGCCAGCAAGACCGGCAACAGCATGACCCATTTCGGCCGTGCGATGTATGAGCTGAACATCGACACGTTCTGCGCGAACAGCAGCCCGGCCAAGGGACGTGTGGAGCGCGCGCACCTGACGCTGCAGGACCGGCTCGTCAAGGAGCTGCGGCTGCGCGGCATCAATACGGTAGCGGATGCCAATGCGTATGCCCTCACCTTCATGGCGATCTATAACGCGCGTTTCGCGAAGCCACCGAAGAGCGATTTCGACGCGCACCGGCCACTGCGAGCGGACGAGAACCTCGATCTGCTGATGACGTGGCGCGAGACGCGCCGGGTCACGAAATCGCTGACGGTGCAGTATGACCGGGTGATGTACCTGCTGGATGACACGCCAGAGAACCGGAAGCTGATCCATCGCTACATCGACGTGTGGGAATATCCGGACAGCCGCATCGAGATCCGTGCCGATGGTCGGGTGCTGCCGTACCGGCAGTACGACCGGTTGGCTGATGTCGATCAGGGCGTTGTGGTTGAGCACAAACGGCTGAGTCATGTGCTTCAGGTGGCGCAGGCGATTCAGGCTCAGCGCGATAACCGAAGGGCCTCCGGCTCGCCTTCCCGGACGCATCAAGGCGAGCCGGTTCGCGCCAAAGACCGGCTACCGGGCACGAAGAAACAACGCGAGTTCACGCAGGCCGATGTTGAGCATGTGATTGTGGATCTGGCGCAACGCAGGCAGGTACAACAGCCACCGGGCAAACCTGGGCGGCGGTCTGCAAAGGCTGGTGGCCCTGGCATCAACGCCCTGCCCGTTCAAGCGTCAACCTTCGACACTGCGTGAGCTGTAACCCGCTAAAGACAACCCTTTAACCCTGAAACCCGACATTTCTATTTAGCTGGGACCCCGACATCTGAAAATGGCTTTGACATCGTCTATACCAATCTGTAGTCCTTAGGATCTGCATAGGTTCGGATTCGTGCCGTGGTCAGGACGGCAATGAAGATTTGAGGGTCGCATTTTCACGCGCCCGAGGTTCGCGCGTTCGCCGGCGCCAGACGCTTCGAGCCGGGTCAGATGACGTTGAGCTTCAGGGTGTCCGCAAGTTGCAGCACCTTTGTCCGTAGCGGCTCGACAGCCATCGACTCGTCGCTGACGACCGTCAGGCATGAGGACGGAAGCCGTTGGCCAAAAAGCATCACGCATCGGCCTGAATCATCCCTGCGGGAGCCGTATGCGATGGCCTGCGCGCCCGGGCACTGGTCGTATGCCGCCTGAGACCATTTCCGTGTCGAGTCGTAGACGGCCGGCAGGCTGTCTATCAGGTCCGCCCGTGTCAGGTCCAGCGCAGGAAGGCATGGCGTGTGAAAACTGACGCACTGGATCGGATCTGGAATGGTGAGCCTCGCGAGCCGGAAGTGCGTCAGCCGGTCGAGGTCGAAGATGCCCGGTGGACTCAGCGGCACGTCATGGAACAGGGACTCCATAACGGCGCAGGCGAATGAGCTCGCAGCATAGTACGTGTGAACCGGCGAGCCATCCGCACAAGAAATCGGCGCAAAGCGGCTACTGCCCCAGCCCTGCGCGAAGGTCGTCGCGGTCGTTGCATGCGGGTGCGTGCAGTACGCGTGATACCAGACCGGTACGTCTTCCCACGTGACAGATATGACGGTGAAGGCTTCCGCGCCGTCAGGCGTGTGCGGACCGGCCATCAGGCGACGTACCCGTGACTGGCGTGGCGCGCCGCTGCTCCGACCACCGCGTCGTGCCGGTCAAGGGCATCCCGCGGAGCCACAGGTTCACCATCATGGTCGCCAGTGCCAGCGATCCATCCGTTCGGGAAATGAAACCAGGCCGCGATCTTCCAGGTGTCTGCGACCGGACCTAGCGCCTCGAGGATGTCCTTGATGACAGGCAGAGGCTGGAACATCGCGTCGAACTGGTAGCCCGCGTAGTATTCCTTGCCGTTGAATGCCACGCTAAAGAGCCGCCCCCGGCGCTTCCAGTCACTCGCAGGCTGAGCCTTGTTGGTGGGCGGCGTTGCCTGGAGCCTGTTGATTTCCTCCGCCGTATGCCAGTCGCCTCGCGCAAAAACCTCGCGCATGGTCTTCTGGCGCCGGATGCGCTCCTCGATCAACGCGGGCGTCGGCGCAGCCAGGCCAGTGATCGCGCGCGCAAGGTCATCTGCGCGCAGGAAAACCTGTGTTTCCCACTGAGGCGTGGCCAGAAGAACAGTCAGCAACTCCTGCATACCCTTTTTAAGGGTAGAGGCGACGGCCGGATCGGTTCCCCGCGGGAGCGGCAAATTCAACACGACATCCGTGTTTGCATCATCATGAACCTGAATCATGACTCCCTCCGGTAGTTTGCGAAACTGCCAACATTATAGACGATGTTGGCAAAATCGCAATTTATGGAGGTGGTGAGCCGCGGAGCAATGGGGGAGGTTCCTCAAGGGTAATATGTGGCCCCATTATCCATAGCCTGACACGGTCCCGTCGCATCGAGGCGCGGGCGAGCGCCACAGGCTGCACGGGCGTACCTGCCCTGCTCCAGGTGCTCGCGCCCCGCAAGGCTCCCTGCGGTGGAACTCTCCGCCCGAAACATCGGGACGGGGCAAGCCGGTTTCCACGCTGCGCTTTGATCTCTCCCGGCGTGTGAAGACTGCGCCGGCGTGGGGGCTGTCCCACTCTCCGCCGCGCCCGGTGACCACCTCATCGCAATGTTCATCGGCGAGCGAGTCGTGGCGACCGGCACGTCCAGGAGCCCCCGTGTCACGCCCGTACCGCTGGATCGCAACCCAGCTAATGGATGTCACAATGGCGGCAGGGTGTCCCCCGCTTTCACCCGCATCAATATCTCAAATCAGAGCTGTCAGCGTGCGGTGACCAGCTCCCGGCAACCTGATGGCATCATCTCCCCCGTGATCGCAGGAAGAACCGATACAGCAAACACGACATGGCACACGAGCGTTGCGAACAATGTGGCACCCTGACGCCGCCCTGGGACACGATACACTGCGGCTCCGGTGACGGCCGCTACGAGTTGCTCTGCAGCCGTTGCTTCAACGCCAGGATTGCCGAGTCAGCCGGCTTCACTGATTTCGAGAATGTCCGGCTTGATCCCATACTGATGGCCGACTACAGCGGAGAGTCGCACCAGTTCCACTTTCAGATCCGCCTGCTGGGCGACGGGCTCGCCCTGGATGCATTCGAGCTTCGCGGTGATCTTCCCGCTGGCTACCGCTTCCAGCTGATCGGCGAGCCCGACGACGACGTGCTCTTATTGCTCGGGCGCCTCGTCGAGAAGATGCGCCGCGCACTCTCGGTTCAGCACATTGATTTTCGTGAACGCAGGATCATCGACAGCACGGTGCGCGGGCGCATCGAATGGGACGAGGCGCAGGATGGGCACTTGCCACTCGTCGTGGTCGACGGCAAGGAAGTCTCGTGGAACGATCTTGGGCGAATGCTGATGAGCATGGAAGGATGGCAGTTCAGGCTCGATATCGCAGATCCCAGCGAAGAGCTTTGAGTCGGGGCACCACCGCCACAGAACTGCCGTCCCGCGATTGCCAGTAGGCAGTGCACTGTCGTTGCTCCAACGCGGCCCCGCCAGGCGACAAGGCTTCATCGCCGGAATAGCTTACGACGGGCGCCCGTCGCACGCATGTTCCCTCACCTGGTCAACAGTCAGGAGACCGATTCCACGACACGCAGTGCGGCGCGAAGTGGCACCGTCATTGTGTCCCGCGTCACTGCCGGTGTGTGACCAGCCGCAGCATCTCAGCGCGTAGCCCGGAAATATCGAGAACATGCGGCACGCGTGTCACGACGGCCCGCCCTCCACTACGCGCTCAAGGTCATCTTCGCGGGCGCCGCGGCGTGGCTGCGCTCGCGGGAACCTGGAAGGCTGGCACCGTGGCTGCCGCCGGTTCATTCCTTAGGGTGCTTCATGTTTTCCGATTCGATGGCCGCATGCCATTCCTCGCTCGCCTCATCGGGTTCCATCGCGTCATCGACGGACGCGCTTGCGCGCTCGGCGGCCGCCCTCGCTTCGTCTGCCTCGACTTCGTCTCCCGCATCGGCGACCTCGAGAGGCTGGATCATGTCCCGAAGCATGGCGTCCAGTTCGGGCGTGTCCCATGGAAGGTGACGCTGCATTTGTACCTTGATGTAGTGCCTCACTTCCGCATCTTGTTCAGCGGTCAGAGGTAATCCCCGGAATGTCCTTTCCGGGCCGAGGTCGATCATGGCTCCCTCCTGTCGCTGGCAGCTACTCTCCAGCAGGGTAACGCTGGTGTCATGCCTCCGCACCCCGAGCGAACGCACCCAGCAGCGCGGTGAGAATGACGTCCGGCCAGAGACAAGCACTCAAGCGGCAACTTCTGGTGGCTTTACATGACTGTGTCCCATTGTCGTATCGGATTCAATTTGATGCGCTAAAAATCAGGCACGATCGGGCTCGCAGCAAGTCCCCCTCGTGGTTCGCAAGGGAGGTCGAATGGCTTCAGGTTCGCACATGGCTTTTGCCAGGAACCGGGCGGGTCCGTGTGCACCCGGGCCGATGGAATCCCGTTCGAGTTCTTTGCCGAGACACTGGCCGGAGCGCTAATCATCCAGATCGCGATCAAGTCGCTGCGCAACCCAACGACCCGATCGACCACCCGAGCTCTGATGGACCGCGACCTTTTCCGCATCCTCGAACGCCGGAACAATTCTGTAGCGCATGGACAGCCAGATCTCGACCCCGGGCGAAGTCCAACGGCTGCTGGAATATTTTGAGGATGGCCATCCCGCAGTATTGGTGGCGACCTTCGTACAGGACATCAAGTTTCGGCTTCATGCCCCCGAGCGCACCGTTGTGGCGCTGCTGCGCGAGGCCGATCTGGTAGTCGCATAACCGGCCGCTAGTCGACAGTCTAGTTGGAACGATGAGAGGCGACCTTTGATTCGATTTCGGATATTCGACGGCGCCTGGGAAAATTCAATTGCTTTGCATTCCTACCCTTCTCCCATTTGAGAAAAGCGTTTCGAAGCGTTCGCTCCGCTTCACGGCTGCGTCCCTGTAGCAGCATGCGCAGTTTCGCCCGCATTTCCTCAACCGGCAACTCACGTAACCAGGGATCAAAGCGACTGTCTTCGCTCCCACTGGATTCTGGGGCCAATAATGATGGGCTGGCCTCCGCGGCGGCGGCGAGCCAATCCGCATCCAGCATCAGAAACTCGGCCAGTGCTACCTGTGCGGGCGTCAACGCCTGTAATCCCGCAGGCACCGGCGGTTCGATTTCATCTTCGTGTAGCTCATCATTCCCGTGTCGGGCAAGCCACCCAAGATAAAGCGGGCGAGCATCGCCGGCGAGCAACTCGTCGCGTACAGGCAGCAGGCGCGTCATCCACCCCCCACCATCCATCTCCTCCGAGAAGCGGGCATGTTCGCCCGAGTCATCGTTGAACGACCAGTCGAGGAGGCACCAGTCATCGACGTCCATGGCCTCGAATGCTTTCTCGAAACGGGAGCGCCTCTTTCGTCCAGCCTTGACGTAATCGCGGATGGTCGCCGCGTCAAACGTCCCGTGCGGCAGGCGAAGAAGCAGGCGGCAGCTCCCCCAGTTGGAGGAGTAGACATGGGCATCGAAATATTGCCGTACCCACTCGAGCGGGTCCCCGGCCAGCGCGTCAAGAGCCGCCAACTGGGTGGCGCGCGCTTTTCTGCCGAGCCGTCCGTGCAGCACGAACAGCGACTGCACCGTATCTTGCAGCATCTGCTGCAGGCTTTCGAGATGTTCCGTCCGCTCGGTGAGCACCAGCACGTTCCGCCCCTGCCCGTACTGTTCACGTACAGCCGCCGCGATCATCTGCGTGCGCGGGAGGTCCTGCGCGAGCCGTGCGAACACCGCCTGGATTGGCGCGTCGGCCGCGACGTCCACTGCGGAGGTGAGCCTTTGCGGGAAGACCTCAAGCACCTGCGGCGCGCTGGCGGGCGATTTCGCTGCATGCCGGATCGGTCCGCAGAGCATGAACATCACCGGTTGCTGGCTGTCTCGCCGCACCGGCGTCGCCGTCAGGCCGAGCACGTAGCGTGCATTGACGCCCTTTAGCACGGCCTCGAAGGAATCCGCGGAGACGTGATGACATTCATCGATGACGACATGGCCGTAACGCCGCAACAGCTCGCCGCGGGCACCATCGGGGGCCACGGATTGCAGCATCGCGACATCGATCCGGCCCGTCGCCTTCGACTTGCCGCCGCAAATCGTGCCGATCTCGCGCGCGTCGAGTGCGAGAAACGACTGCAGGCGCTCGCGCCACTGGTCAAGCAGCTCCCGGCGGTGCACAAGCACGAGCGTGTTGACGCCTCGCTGCGCGATCATCGCGGCCGCCGTCACGGTCTTGCCGAACGCCGTCGGCGCATGCAGGATGCCGGTATCGTGTCGCAGCAGGTCGGTGACGGCCGCCTGCTGGTCATCGCGCAACGTGCCGGCAAACGGAACTGCAAGCGGCCCAATGATGCGTGGCTTGTCCCATACCCTGAAGCCGCGCGCCTGGGCCCGGTAGAACTCCGGATTCTGAAAGGCGGCCAGCCGGATGAGCCGGTTGAGCAGTGCCTGCGGAAGCTGCGCCTTTTCAAGATAAAGCTGGTTCGCGAGCGTCAGCGTGAGCGACGCCGGCATCGTTCCGGCCAGCCGCTTCGGCTGCGCGGGCGCTGGCTTCCACGGTTCGGCCTGGTCCTCCTCGGCGATGAACGCGACATCTTGATATGGCCACGACATTATATGTAGTAGCTTTATAGATGGAATGGTCGCCTCCGCCTTAACGGGCCGTCCGGCGCGCGCACGCCGACTCACTGCCCCAGTTGCTGAGCCGCCTGCTCGATCAACGCGGCGACTTCCTTCGGATGCGACTCATAAACCGAATGGCTGGCGCCATCGATTTCCACCGTCTGCGCGTGAGCGCGCTTCGCGTACATGCGCTCGAGGTCCGGGTTGATGATCTTGTCCGCCTTCGCGACCAGATAAAACGTCGGCTTGATCTTCCATGCCGGATCCGGGATCTCCGACGCGAATACACGCGCCGCGGTCGGCATTTGTTCATGGGCCTCGAATTCAGCCTGCGCGATCGGGAGGTCGGCGGCAAAATCGCGCGGATAGTCGGCGGGATTCAGGTACAGATAGTCGTCGGCTGTCTTCACGATGTCCTCATGGGGCGTCGCGTTCGGATAACGCTTGCCATTCGAGACTTCGGTCTCGCCGACATCGAGTGCATGAGCGGCAATGTAGACGAGCGACTTCACGTGTTCGTCGTTGCCCGCCTCCGTGATGATCGCGCCGCCGTAGCTATGGCCGACGAGCACGCACGGGCCGTCCAGACTATCGATGACGCGTTTCGTCGCCGTCACGTCGTCCTTGAATGACGTCAGCGGTTCCTGCACGAGCGTCACGTTATAGCCGTCCTTCGTGAGAATGTCGTAGACCGGACGCCATCCGGCGCCGCCCACAAAGGCACCATGCACGAGGACGACGTTCTTGATGGGCGCGGCCTGCGCTGTCGTAGCGGCACCGGCAACCAGGCAAAGCGCCGCTGCAGCATGAGCAACGGCAGAACGGAAGGAAATGAAAGACATGGCAGCTCCTTGGAATGACGCGATGTGAACGAATCGATTGACAACACGGCCAGTCTAGAAAGCCGCCTCGAACGGGAGGGTTACCCGGTCATTACGAAAAAATGACGTGCCGGCGCCGAGGCATCGAATCAAAGGGACGGAAGATTCGTTATTTTCTTGTAATGACTGGGTAACCTTGGCGACCGGAGCGCCTACCTACACTGCAACCACGCAGTAACGCCTTGCCTCGCTTAGCCATGTTTCAAGTCGCTCGTTCCTAAGCCTGTCTTCGCGTCCATGCACAGTCGATGCAGCGGCTTTCCTTCCCGACTCATCCGCTCTGCGGATATATAGGAGTATTGATCATGTCCAGACTTCTTCTCAGCATTCTCGTCGCGGCTTCCGCGGTCGCCGTCCCGGCATATAGCTTCGCGCAGTCCACTCAGCCGCTGACCCGCGCCGAAGTGCGGGCGGATCTCGTGCGTGTCGAGCAGGCCGGATACAGCCCGGGCCGCGGCGACGACATCGACTATCCGGCAGACATTCAGGCCGCCGAATCCAAGGTCGCAGCAGCACAATACGCGCAAGATTCGGCGCAACGCGACATGGGTGGCGTATCGATGGCGGGCAGCTCGGCCGCGGGTTCGCGTACGCATACGCCCGCACCGTCCACCTGTGTTGGCCCGGCCAGCTATTGCATGACGTATTTTGGCAGCTGAATCGCCGTCGAACTATATTTAGTGATCCTGTTGAGACGGCCCGCCTTCCGTGGACGGCGAGCCGATCTCGCCCGTTGCCAGGGCGAGCGTCGCCGCGGCAGAAAGCGCGGCGCTGTAGCTGTCGGCATAGGCGTTCTGCGCGGCGAGTAGCTGATTCTGCGTGAGGAGCGCATCGGTGATGGTGCCGACGCCGTGCCGGTACGCGGCGAACGCCGCATCGTAGGTCGTCTGCGCGGCCTCGACCAGCGCCTTCGCGGCGTCGTTCGAAGCGAGGCTCGTGGAAAGCCCGTTCTGAGCGGCAACGACCTGCCGGACGGCCTCTTGCCTCGTATGGGTCAATTGCGCGGCCGCACTGTCCGCATCGTTGCGCGCCTGCATCAATACGGCGGAACGCAAGCCGCCGTCGTACAGGGGAATCGTCACGCCGAGGAAGATGCTGCCGCTGCGGCGGCTGCCGTTCAGGTTCACCGTCGCCGCCTGATCGCCGACCGGGGGAATCGCCGTGATCGACGTCGTCCCGGTGCCGTACGCGGCCGCGGCCGAGAGGAATATCTTCGGCATGAAGGCGGATTCGGCCGCGCGGATCTTCGCCTGGTTGGCCTGTTCCAGCGCATAGGCGCCCTGCACGTCCGGCCGTCGCGCAATCGCATCGGTCACGATCTCATCGACGCTCCGGTGCAGCGCCGGCGTGAGCGTACGCGCCGGCAACGGGGCGATCAGCGGTTTCGACAACGGCGAAATGCCGAGCGCGGAGACGAGGCCCAGATAGCTGTCGCTTAGCGCGCCGTCCGCCTGCACCTTCAGGAGATTGGCCTGCGCACGGTTCTGCGTGGCCTGCGCGACCTCGACCACGGTGCCTACGCCCTGCTTTCGCCGTGCGCGCGCGGCGCTGAGAATGCCGTCCGCGTTGTCGAGCGCCTGCTGCGCGGTATGCTCCCGCGCGTTCGCGGCTTCATACGTGTAGTACGCGATGCTCACGTCGTGGATCACGTGCTGGTGAACCGACGTGAAGGCGACGTTCGCCGCCACGGAAAGCTGCTTGGCCGCGTCGAGGTGCGCGCGGCGGCCGCCGAAATCGAATAGCAGCCATTGCAGCGAGAGCACCGAAACCGTGCCGTGAATGTTCGAGTTGGTCGATGTGGTGCCGAGCAGCGGCGTCGACGCCGCGCCGCTCGCCGCTTCGTATCCGCCCATGGCGGTGGCGGTGAGCTGCGGCAAGTAGGCGGTCTTCGCGATACCCGCTGCGAGCGCCGCATTGCGCGCGTCGTTCCAGGCGACGCGCGTGAGCGGGTTCGTCGACTCCGCGAGATCGATCAGCTCGGGCAGCGTGTACGCGTGGTTCGCATCGAGCGCCGCCGCGGGTTCGATCGAAGCGAGCGCGGCGCTGCGCGGCAACGTGTAGCCCGCCTGCGTCGCCTCGCTGGCACTGCGCGGCGGCCCGGGCGCGATGTTGCCGCCGGCGTCCGTCTGCGGCTGCCAGGGACGGTCCGGCGCGGCAGGCGCGAGGTCGATCGACGACGTCGCACACCCTTCGAGGCCCGCCATGGCGAACGCGGCAGCCAGCGCGGCGGCCAGGACGATGAGCTGGGGCGTCGATTCAGGGGCGCGCATCGGTCGTCGTCTCCCTGGCCGAAGCTGGGCGCGTGATCTCGGCGATCTGTCCGAACCGCTTTGCGATGACGTTCTGGAGCGCGTCGAGCGCGGGGTCGGCCGTGCGGTCCTCCGCGGCCTCGGCGTCTCGCGTCAGCGTGGCGGCGGCATGCAGTGCGGCTTGCACGTGCGCGTCGTCGCCGGCAGCGAGGCGCTGGGCGATTTCCCCAAGCCGCGCCGCGCCCGCGCGCCCTGCCGCGAGGATCAGCGGCGCCTCCAGCGCCTCGAGCTCCGCGAGTGCGCGCCGCCGGCTCGCGACCCACTCCGGTTCGGGACGCACCCACGAAGGCTCGTAGTGAATCAGGCCGATATCCTGGCGCAGTCCGCCGTATTGGGCGAGCGCGCCCGCCGCGAGCGCGCTGCGCGTGCGGGCGTCCGCCGCGCGTGCGATGCGGCTCCACTGCGCAACCAGCGCCTTGAACGTCGCGTCGATCCGGCTCGCGATGCTCACGGGCCAGACGCGCGTGAAGACCAGATAGATCACGACGTTGCCGATCAGGATGCCGATCACGCGGTCGCGTGCGAGCGTGAGGTCGAACGCCGGCGCCGCGCCCTGGATCACGCACAGGAAGAAGGCGAACGCGATCTGCATGCCCGCATAGGCGATCCGTGCGGACCCCATCGCCACCCACGCGGCCAGCCACCCACCCACGAACACCAGCGCCATCAGTTCGCCCACCGAGGTCAAATGAGGCGTGACGAACACGATCGCCGCCGTGCCGAACAACGCGCCGATGAGACAACCCGCAATGCGCAGAGTCAGCTTCTCGACGGTTTCGGCCGTGGTGCTGAGCGACACCATATAGCAGGTGATGAAGCACGTATGAATGCCCTGCCAGTCGAGCTGCTGGTACAGCACGTAGCAGAACATCGCCGCCGCCGTGGTCTTCAGCGCGTAACGGACGTGATCGGGATTCGAGAAAGCATCGGCGTCGAAGAAGCCGCTGCGTTCGGCAGGTTCGGCGGCTTTTTCGGGCGCCGGAGCCGGCGCGGCGGCGGGCTCCGCAGGCGGCACCGCGAAGCCCTCCAGCGCGGCGCGCAGATCGGCGAGCACGAGCGCCGGTAGCGCAGCGCCCTCGGGCAGGTCCGGCGCCTCGAGCGTGACATCCACGGGATAGCCGCCCGCCTCCAGCATCGCGGCCATTTGCGTCATCGTTTCGGCAAGCTGCGCCGCGCATGCGTCGGGCAGGCGCGCGCCGGGCTCGCTCGCCGCAAAATCGGTCGCGACCAGGATCGCCGTCGTGGACGCCGCCGCCTGGCGCAGCGCCGCGCCGTCGGCCGGCGCCAACGTGCCTTCGAGCTTCGAGAGCTTGAGCCACGTGAGGATCTGGTGATCGCCCTCGCGCATGCACGCTTCGAACGCCGCGCGCTCCTCGTCGCTCGCTGTGCCCGCGAGGCGGCGCGCAGCGAGCCTCAGGCGCCGTGCAAGCTGCGCGGTGGCGAGCCGGCGCGGCGACGGCGCGATCACGACGTTCACGACGACCGCCACACCGATCGGAATCGCAACCATCAGCCATGCGTACATCAGGCCGCGCGTTGCCGCTTCGCCAAGCGGCGCGAGGCCGAGTTCGTCGAGTCCGAAGCCGACGATCATCGCCAGGATCGCGCCGATCGGACGAAGCTTGCTTGCCGACGTGGCGAATAGCAGTCCGAACGAAAGGAGCGCCATGCTCGCCACCCGCAGCGGCGGCTGGTCGATCGTGAAGATCGCGAAGATCATCACGATCCCGATGATTACGGTCACGAGCAGCATCAATGCGATCGACATGACCACGCTCGTCATGCGGTCGGGTCGGTTCAGGAAGAACACGATATAGACGGCAGTCGCGGCATCGGGCGTGCCGTAGCCGACCGTCACGAGCACCGTGAGCGCGCAGATCAGCGCAATGCGTGTGACGATCGCGGCGCGGCCCGGAAACGGCGCGAGCAGCCTGGCGATTTCCCGCGGACCGGGCCGCCTGATGTCACCGGCAAGACTGGCCATGCCGGACCTCGACGATCGCGCTGGCGCCGATGCGCACCAGTTTGTTGACCGGCGCGTCGATGCGCACGCGAACCGGGAAGCGTTGCGCGACGCGCACCCAGTTCACCGACTGCTGCACGTACGGCAGGCTGCGCGGCAGGTTCACGCGGTCCGTGTCCATGATCCCGGCGCCGATGCCGATCACCTTGCCGCTCATCGGCTGTCTGCGGTCGATCATCGAGTAGACGGTGGCGCAGTCGCCCACCTCGATGGCGCGGAGCGCCGTCTCGCGGAAGTTCGCCACCGCAAACCATTCGCCCGAGTGAACCAGCGTGAAGATGGACTGGTTCGGCGCGACCGTCTCGCCCGCGAGGATCGTCAGGCCCGTCACGTAGCCGTCGAACGGCGCGCGCACGACCGTATCGTCGAGGCCGCGCTGCGCGATGGCCAGCGCTGCCTCGCGCGCATGCAGTGCCGCGATCGCGTCGGTGTCGTCGCCTATCGTCTGAGCAGAGGAACGCTGCTGCACCTTCGCCTGCGCGAGCGAGACGCTCGCGTCGCGCTGCGCGACGACCGCCTGGTCGAGCTGCTGCGCGGACACATAGCCTTGCGCCTCGAGCGGCCGAAGCCGGTCGACGCTGCGCGTCGCGAGATCGTAGTTGTGCGTCGCACGACGGGTCTGGTCGGCCGCGATCGTCGCGTTCGAGGTCTCGCCGATCAGCGTGCGGCGGCGCGTGGCGAGCGCGGCGCGCGCCAGCTCGACTTCGGCCTGCGCCTGCGCGACCGCGAGCCGGTACGGCACCGGATCGATTTCGAACAGCACGTCGCCTTTGGCGACATGCTGGTTCTCCTCCACGGGCACGCGTATGATGCGGCCGCCCACGGGGGACGCGACGTGGACGACGTCCGCGTCGATCGACGCGTCGTCGGTGGACGGATAGCGCGACGACCGCTCGTACGCGTACCAGAGCGCCGCGGCGCCGAGCAGGACGATCACGATGGCGATCGCACGGCCCTTCCAGGCATGTCGAGGATTCTGGCCGGCCATTTTCATGTCAGAGCTGCCCCGTTCCCCACAGCCAGACGAGCACCCCGGCGACGATGCCGATCGCGGTGCAGACGGACAGCTGGTACGGCACCACGCGGACCCAGCCGGTCGAGATGAACACGCGATGCGCGACGAGCGCGCCCACGATGCCGATCACGGCGCTCACGAGCCAGTACGGGAAGTACGCACCGAAGAGCGACCAGGACGGCGCGCCGCGGGCCACGCAACCCGCAAGCGGCATGAAAGCCAGCAATGAGCAAACGACAGCGAGTCTGGGCCATGTACGTTGTTTCATCGCGTCTTCTACGCTTCATGACTGGAATAAACGCTGAATTCCACTCGTACGGACAACCCATGCGCGCACCGATGGGTTGCGTCCCGCATTCCCAATTCAAGGCAGCCCATCATAGCGCGGTTTGTCGCACCGCCGCCCCTGGGGCGCCTACTGGCTGCGGGGCTCGCGCTGCCGCGGGAACACGAGCGTAAAGCGCGTCACGCCGTTGCTGCTCGATGCTTTCCACGTGCCGCCGTGCAGCAACATGATGCCGCGCACGATCGAAAGCCCTAGCCCGCTCGACTCCGACGAGCGGTGCCGTGACGGATCGGCCCGATAGAAGCGGTCGAAGATCCGCTCGAGATGATGTGGCTCGATCGTCGGCCCGCGATTCTCGACATGGAGCGTCGTGGCCTCCGGTCCTTGCTGCGCCACGGTCGAGATCGCCGTCCCCGGTTCGGCATACCGCAAGGCATTCGCAAGCAGATTGCCCAGCGCACGGCGCAGCAGATCCGGATCCGCGCACACGTGGCCTTCGCCGCGCCACTCGAGGCTCACGTTGCGGTCCTCCGCGAGACCTTCGAAATACTCCTGCATGCGCTCGAACTCCACGGCGAGCGGCAGGTCCTTGCGCTCGATGGCGTTATCGGCCTGCTCGGTGCGCGCGAGAAACAGCATGTTGTCGATCATCTTCGACAGGCGTTGCAATTCCTCGTAATTCGAGCCGAGTAGCCGCTGGTAATACGCAGTGTCGCGCGTCTGGCTCAAGCCGACTTCGGTCTGCCCGAGCAGATTGCCGATGGGTGTGCGCAGGTCGTGCGCCATGTCGGCCGATACCTGCTTCAGTTGCGTGAAACCGCGCTCGAGCCGGTCGAGCATGCCGTTGAACGCCGCGATCAGCGCGTCGAGTTCGGGCGGCGCGGCACGCTGCTCGATGCGCGTCGAAAGCGTGCTGATGCCGATCGCCCCGGTTTGCGCAGCGAGCACGCGCAACGGCTGCATGTTGCGGCGCGCCAGGACGAAAGCGAGCAAGGCAACGATGGTCGCGCCAGCGGAGGCGAATAGCAGTATCTGGTTGCGGTATGCCCGCAGCAGTTGCGTGCGCTCGGTCAGCAAGCGGCCGGAGATGATCTGCAGGTCCTGCTTGCCGGCGATGTCGTGCGCCGCAGCAGCGACGTAGATGAACGGCGTGCCATCGGCCGCAGCCGTATGCTGGACCGCGCCGAGCGTGAGCGGCACGTCCACCGGCACGGGTTTCATGTCCGGCACCGCCCGGTGGCCGGGATTCACCGTAATGAGCGGCGCTTCGCCGGGAAAGCCCACGATCAGCAGCGATTCCGTATTGCCGAGCATGTTCGCGAAGAGATGGGGCTTGTCGCGAATCAGCGCGCGCACGTCGACATCGTTCATCAGCGTGCGAAGCTGGTCCACGCGCGTCACCAGCGCCGCGTCGTCGCGCACCATCAGTTGCCGCTCCAGGCCGCGATACAGCAAGGTGCCGAGCAACGCCATCGCGGTGAATACGATGAGTGCGTATAACAACGCAAGGCGCGTGGTGAGGGAAAGCCGCTTCATGCTTCGTACTCGAAACGGTATCCCACGCCGTGAATCGTATGGATCAGACGAACCGGGAACGGGTCGTCGATCTTCTGCCGCAGCCGGCGCACCGCAACATCGACCACGTTGCTATCGCTGTCGAAGTTCATGTCCCAGACGCGCGAAGCGATCAGGGCGCGCGACAGCACCTGGCCTTGATGCTCCAGAAAGAACGCCAGCAGGTTGAATTCCTTGTTGGTGAGCGTGAGGCGCACGCCGCCCCGGTCGACTCGCCGCTTCGGCACGTCGACCCGCAGATCCCCGACTTCGAAGACCTGCTCTTCCTGCTTTTGAGGCTGGCCGCGCCGCAGTATGATGCGGATGCGCGCCAGCAACTCGGCAAACGAGAACGGCTTGACGAGATAATCGTCGGCGCCGAGATCGAGGCCCTTGAGCCGGTCTTCGAGCGTGCCGCGTGCGCTCAGGAACAACACGGGCGTTTTGATGCGGGCACCGAGCTTCTTCATGACGGTCCAGCCGTCCATCTCCGGCATCATCACGTCGAGCAGGATCAGGTCGTAACCTATCTCCTGCGCGAGGTGCAGCCCGTCGATGCCATTCGTGGCCACGTCCACCACGTAGCCGGCTTCCGTCAAGCCGTTCTGGATGTACTCGCTGCTCTTGACTTCGTCTTCGATGACGAGGATTTTCATGGCGTCCGATCCCTGCACTCTCATGCGCGTGTCACTGATTCTGTGCTCGTTTGCGCCCCTATACCAGCCGGGCTTGAAAGCAGTCTAGGCAGTGCGCTCCAACAGGGGCGTTACTCAGTGATTACAGAGAAATGACAAAGTGCAGCGTGTTCTCTCCCTGATATTTTTTTGTAATGACCCGGTCACGCTACTGTTTTGACCGGGCGCCTAGACTGCGAATCCGTTGTACCGCAGACCGACTTGCGCAGCGCTATTTCCGCGGAGTGCGATTGATCACCGGTACCGCACATTCCTCCCATGACCCAGCTTAGGAGTCCTCCATGGAAAACACGCAAAACACGGCCAAACTCACCCAACGCATGACGATTGGCGACTTCCTGCTGCGCCGCCTCGAGGAAGCCGGTATTCGTCATTTGTTTGGCGTCCCGGGCGACTACAACCTCACGCTGTTGCAGCAACTCCACGATAGCGGTGCGCTGGAATGGGTCGGCACCACGGGCGAGTTGACCTCCTCCTATGCCGCGGACGGGTATGCGCGGCTGAACGGCCTCGGCGCGCTGCTCGTCACGAACGGGGTCGGCGCCTTGAGCGCGCTGAACGGTGTGGCCGGCGCGTATGCCGAGCACGTGCCCGTCATCTGCATCAGCGGTTCGATCCCGCTGCGCTCCATCGATCGCGGCCTCGGCATGCACCACACGATGGCCGACGGCAACTTCGACCACTTCCTGCGCGCCTATGCGGCGGTGACGGTGGCCCAGGCGAGGATCACGCCGCGCAACGCCGTCGTCGAGATCGACCGGCTGATCCTCACCGCCTGGCGGGAAAAGCTCCCGGTCTATCTGGAGCTGCCGTCGGACATCGCCTATCTCGAGATCGAGGTGCCGGCCTCGCCGCTCGTTCTTGCCCACGTTCCGAGCGATCCGGAACGGTTGCAAACGTGCATCGCCGCGCTCGCCCAACAGTTTTCCGCAGCAACGGCACCGGCGATCCTCGTGGATACGGACGCCGACCGGTTCGGCGTCGCCCCCGAACTCGTGGCGCTCGCGGAAAAGCTGCAGGCCCCGGTCGCGGTGATCAACGCCGCCAAGGGGGTGATCGACGAATCGCACCCGCATTACCTTGGCATCTATGCCGGCAAGGGCAGCGAGCCGGGGGTACAGGAGACGATCGAGAGCAGCGACTGCCTGCTCGCCGTGGGCTACCGGCCAATCGAGGTGACCACGGGCGACTTCACGGCGACGCTGCCCGCCCGCACGATCCACGCGCGTGCACACGCCGTGGACGTCGGCGAAGACAACTATCAGGCGGTGACGCTCAAGGAAGTGCTACGGGGCGTGATCGATGCCATCCCGCAGGTTGCGACGCGCGTGCAACGCCCGGTTGATGCGCCAGCGGCCCGCATGCACGTCGAGGCTGCCGCGAAGCTGACGCAATCCGCCTACTGGCAGGCTGTCCAGGATTATCTGCGGCCCGGCGACGTCCTGTATGTCGACAATGGCACGTCGTTTTCCCTTCTCGGCCTGAAGCTGCCGCCGGGATGCACTTTTATCGGATCGATCAACTGGGGATCGATTGGCTATTCGGTCGGCGCCCTGCTCGGCGCGCTGACTGCGGCGCCTGAGCGCCGCCACGTGTTGCTCATCGGCGATGGTTCGTTCCAGGTCACGGCGCAGGAGTTGTCGACCATCCTGCACCACGATCACAAGCCGGCGATCCTGCTGATCAACAATGGCGGCTACACCATCGAACGCGGCTACCTCGGCAAGACCGAGCCCTACAACGACATCGCGAACTGGGCCTACGCGGAGCTGCCGAAAGTGCTCCACCCAGGCGCCTCCGTGCAGTCGTTCGTGGCCAGGACCTGCGGGGATCTGCAAAACGCCCTCGCCGCGCCAAACGACAAACTGGTTTTCGTCGAATCGATCATGGACGCCTGCGATGCACCCGCGCCAATCACGCGCAGCAGCAATCTGGGCGCCGAACTCGACTACGGTCCGCGCGGCCCGCAGCATCGCGAGGGTCTCCAACTTCGGTAAAAAGCGCCGCCTCGCAAGGACTCAGGTCTGCGATGGCGGCGTGTGTTATTTCTGGCGCAAGAAGCCGGGCAGGCAATCAATGCTGCGCAATCTTCCCACCGAGTTCATCGTCGACGAACGCGCGCACGATATCCCTGAACGATGCGTCGCCCTGCAGGCCAAGCTGCGTCGCTCGCGCAACGTCCCACTGCGCGGGCCAGCTGCCGACGATCTTCTCGACCCGCTCGTCCGCCTTCCATTCGATCCGTGCGGCGACGGCATCGCCCGCCACGTCCCGCAGCGCGGCGATCATCTCGTCGACCGTCACCGACACGCCCGGCAGATTCACCGTGCGCCGGTTGCCGAGCGCCGCGCCGTCGATCTCGCATCCGGCGACGAGACACTCGATTGCCTTGCGCGGCGACAGCAGCCACAGTCGCGTCGAACCGCTCACCGGGCACACGGCCGGCTCGCCGTTCAGCGGCTCGCGAATGATGCCGCTGGCAAACGAGGACGCCGCCGCATTCGGCTTGCCCGGCCGCACGCTGATGGTCGGCAGACGCAGCACGCGGCCATCGACGAAACCGCGTCGCGAGAAGTCGTTGAGCAGCAACTCGGCGACGGCCTTTTGCGCGCCATACGACGACTGTGGATTCAAGGCGGTTTCATCGAGGACGACGGCGGGCAGATCGCCGCCATAGACGGCGACCGAACTCGTGAACACGACGCGCGGCCGATGCCCGCGCTCGCGGCACACGTCGAGCAGCAGCCGCGACGCGTCGAGATTGATGCGCATGCCGAGCTCGAAGTCCGCTTCCGCCTGGCCGCTGACGATCGCCGCGAGGTGGAAAATCGCCGCGGTCCTGTCGTCGATTACACGTTCAAGCACGCTGCGCTCGGCAATGTCGCCGACCTCGACACGCACGCGTTCGTCAGCCGGTCCCGGCGCCGCGACGACGTCGAGCAGCACCAGTTCGGTGATCGGCTCGCGCTGCCCATCTGCGCCCTTCAGTTCGCCGCGTGCGAGCAGTTCGCGCGCGAGACGCTGGCCCAGAAATCCCGCACCGCCCGTGATCAGTACTTTCATGTCGCTGTCGTTCCTCAGTGTGTCCGTCGAATGCGCTCAGGTATGTGTGCTCAGCTGCGCGCCTTCACGTACGGCCTGATCCATCCAAGCCCTTCCGATGTGCCGGCGCGCGGCCGGTATTCGCAACCGATCCAGCCGTCGTAGCCAAGTGCGTCGATCAGCGAGAACAGATACGGGTAGTTCACTTCGCCAAGATCCGGCTCGTGCCGCTCGGGCACGCCGGCAATCTGGATATGCCCGATGCCCTTCATGTCACGCTTGAGCTTGACGGCGAGATCGCCTTCGACAATCTGGCAGTGGTAGAGATCGAACTGCACTTTCAGGTTCGGGGCGCCCACTTCCGCGCAGATGGCCTGCGCGTCGTCTTGCCGGTTCAGAAAGAAGCCGGGAATATCACGCGTGTTGATCGGCTCGATGACGACGGTGATGCCGTGAGCCTGGGCGGCCTGCGCCGCATAGGCGAGGTTCTTCAGATACACCTCGCGATGTGCGGCACGCGATTGCTCAGGCTTGATCAACCCGGCCATCACGTGCAGCTTGTCGTTGCCGAGCACCCGCGCGTAATCGAGTGCGGTCTCGATGCTGCGGCGAAACTCGTCCACGCGGCCCGGCAACGACGCGATGCCGCGTTCGCCCGCCGCCCAGTCACCCGGCGGCGCATTGAAGAGCGCCTGCGTGAGCCCGTTGTCGTCGAGACGCTGCTTGATGTCGGCGGCCGGAAACTCATAAGGGAACAGAAACTCCACGGCCTCGAAACCGTCGCGCGCGGCGGCGGCGAAACGGTCGAGAAACGCGTGTTCGTTGTACATCATCGAAAGATTGGCGGCGAAGCGTGGCATCGAAACGACTCCTTGAATACGGTTAGCGGTTCACGAGCCGCGCGGGCGTCAGCCAGACGGCGAGCGCGCCGATCACGAGCATCGCGGCAAGCACGTACATGCCGGACTGCGTGCTGTGCGTGAGATCCTTAAGATAGCCAATCATGTACGGGCTTGCGAAGCCCGCCAGATTGCCGATCGAATTGATGATCGCGATGCCCGCAGCCGCCGTCGCGCCGGACATGAACGCCGTGGGCAGCGACCAGAAGAGCGGCGCGCAGGTCAGCACCCCCGCAGCGGCGATCGACAGGAACGCAATCGACACAGCCGTGTTATTCGCGAACGAAGCCGCGACCGTGAAGCCGACCGCGCCCGCGAGCGCCGGCCCGATCAGATGCCAGCGCCGCTCGCGGCGCTTGTCCGCGCTGTGGCCCATCACGTTCATCACGACGATGGCGACGAGAAACGGGATCGCGCTCAGCAGGCCGATTTCGAACGCGCCCGTCACACCGGTAGACTTCACGAGCGTCGGCATCCAGAACGTGAGTCCGTATTGGCCGGTGACGAACGCGAAATAGATCAGCGACATCCACCACGTGCGCGGATCGCGAAACACGGCGCCCAGCGAATGCGACTTCGCTTCTTCCTGCGGCTGCGCGGCGATTTCGTCGGCGAGCAGTTTCTTTTCGCGCGGCGTCAGCCATTTCGCGCCGGCGATGCCGTTGTCGAGATACAGGATGGTCGCGATACCGATGGCGATGGCAGGCACCGCCTCGATCACGAACATCCATTGCCAGCCTGCGAAGCCGTGATGGGAATTGAAAGTCTGCATGATCCAGCCCGACAACGGATTGCCGAAGATGCCAGATACCGGAATCGCCGACATGAACACGGCAATGATCTTCGCGCGGCGATGCGACGGGAACCAGTAGGTCAGGTACAGGATGACACCCGGATAGAAGCCCGCTTCGGCGAGACCCAGCAGGAAACGCAGTGCATAGAACTGCATCGGAGTCCGTACGAAAACGAACACGGCGGAAAGCAGGCCCCACGTGATCATGATGCGCGCAATCCAGATGCGCGCGCCGAGCCGATGCATCAGGATATTGCTGGGCAGTTCGAAGAGAAAGTAGCCGACGAAGAACACGCCCGCGCCGAGACCGAATACGGTCTCGCTGAACGCGAGATCCTGCGACATTTGCAGCTTCGCAAAGCCCACGTTGACGCGGTCCAGATACGCGACCACGTAGCACAGCATCAGAAACGGCACGATGCGCCAGAACACCTTGCCGTAGGTGCGTTCGATTTCGGCCGCGCCGGGTTGCCCGGCGGCGTCGGCGGTGGATGCGGGGCGAACCGATGCCGCCTGATAGCTCGTCATGCGTTGTCTCCTTCGGGTTGCCGCCGGTTGCAGGCCGTCCGCTTCATGCCGGACGGCCCCCCGGCTTTTTGCCTGAGGTGGGTGATACGGAGGCTCCGCGGGGGGCGCGGAACACTCGATGGAATCGAGGGGGCTACCAGCGCGCGCCGAACACTGCGCGCAGCTCCGCGAGCGCGGTGTCGTCGAGCGGCGCGGGACGCGGGTTCGTCATCAGCCACAGGCGCGCCGTCTCTTCCAGTTCTTCGAGCGCGTACGACGCCTGCGAAACGGAACGCTCCCATACGACGGGGCCGAGCCGCTCCAGCAGCACGCCGCGCACGCTATCCGCGAGCGCGGCGATCTGTTGCGCGACTTGCGGATCGCCGGGACGCCGGTAGCGGATCAGCGGAATGTGCCCGACCTTCATGACGTAGTACGGCGTGATGGGCGGCAGCACGTCGGCGTCGCTCCAGACGCCCGCGAGCGTCAGCGCGACGAGGTGTGTCGAATGCGTATGCACGATGCCGCGCGCTTCGCGGTTGCGCTCGTAGACGCCGCGATGCAGCGCCAACGTTTTCGACGGCTTGCCGCCCGAAACCGCATTGCCGTCGAGATCGACCTTCGCGATCTCGGCGGGATCGAGGCGGCCGAGACAGGCATCCGTCGGCGTGATGAGCCAGCCGTCGTCGAGCCGCGCGCTGATGTTGCCCGCGCTGCCGACGGTGTAGCCGCGCTCGTAGAGGCTCGCGCCCGTCACGCAGATTTCTTCGCGGACCTTCGTTTCGTTGCTGGTGTGAATGGCCGCCGTCATTGCGCGCCTCCGTCGAGCATACGCAGCGCCTTCGCGAAGAAGTCGACCGCGCCGAAGTTGCCGGACTTGAGCGCGAGCGCAAGCGGCTCGGCAGCGATGGTGGCGGTGGCGGGCACGCCCGGATCGATCTGCTTGCCAATGCGCAGCATGGCGACGCCCAGCGCCTGCACCACGGCGCCCGAGGTCTCGCCGCCCGCGACGACGAACTTGCGCACGCCGAGATCGCGCAGCCCTCGCGCGATCGACGCGAGCGTGCGTTCGACCAGTTCGCCGGCTTGCGCCACGCCCAGTTCGCGCTGAGTCGCCTTCACCTCGTCGGGCGAGGCCGTCGCGTAGATCAGCACGGGCTGCGGCTGCGATGCGTGCATGTGCTCGCGCGCGAAGGCCAACGCGTGCTCGACGACGGGCTCGCCGCGCGCCGCCGCAAGCGGATCGATGCGGAACGCGGGGCGTGTTTCGCGCCATGCGGCAACCTGGGCATTCGTCGCCTTCGACGCACTGCCCGCCAGCACGGCCGACGCGCCGTCGATACGCGGCAGCTCGCCTGCGTCGGCAGCGTCGGCGAGCAACCCGGCGCGGCGGAAATTCGCGGGCAAACCAAGCGCGACACCCGAGCCGCCCGTGATCAGCGGCAGGTCCGCGCACGCTTCGCCGAGCGTATCGAGATCGGCGTCCGAGACGGCATCGGCGACTGCCATGCGCACGCCGTCGGCGCGCAACGCGTCGATCGAGGCGCGCACGGCTTGCGCGCCTCGCGCCACGGCGTCGTAGCGTACGAGGCCGACTTTCGAGCGCGTCTGACGTTGCAGCACGCGCACGAGGTTCGCGTCCGTCATCGGCGTAAGCGGATGGTGCTCCATGCCCGACTCGTTCAGCAGCACGTCGCCGACGAACAGATGCCCGCGATAGATCGTGCGTCCATTCTCCGGAAACGCGGGACACGCGATCGTGAACGGCGCGTCGCCTCCATTGCGCGACAGCGCGTCGAGCAGCGCGTCGGTAACGGGTCCGATATTGCCTTGATCGGTCGAATCGAAGGTCGAGCAGTATTTGAAGAAGAACTGGCGGCAGCCTTGCGCGCGCAGCCATTCGAGTGCGGCAAGCGACTGCGCCACGGCGTCGGCGGCGTCGATCGTGCGCGACTTCAGCGCGACCACGAGCGCGTCGGCTTCGATGCGCGTGTCGGCGCCGGGCACGCCGATCGTCTGCACGGTGCGCATGCCGCCGCGCACCAGCATGTTCGCGAGGTCGGTTGCGCCCGTGAAATCGTCGGCGATGCAGCCGAGCAGCGGCTTGCCGGCAGAGGCGTTCCTGTTCGTCATGTCGTTGCGCCCTTCCCGCTCAACGCTTCGCGGGCACATCGATGCCCGGGAAAATCTTGATGACGGCCGAATCGTCTTCGCCACCGTGACCCGCTGTCGACGCCATCATGAACATCTGATGCGCAGCCGCCGACAACGGCAGCGGAAACTTCGAGCCTCGCGCGGTATCGAGCACGAGGCCGAGATCCTTGACGAAGATGTCAACGGCCGACAGCGGCGTGTAGTCGCCGTTGAGAATGTGCGGCACGCGGTTTTCGAACATCCACGAGTTGCCGGCGCTGTGCGTAATCACGTCGTAGAGCGCGTCGGGATCGACGCCTTCGCGCAGACCGAGCGCCATCGCCTCGGCAGCGGCGGCGATATGCACGCCCGCGAGCAACTGGTTGATGATCTTCACCTTCGAGCCCGCCCCGTGCTGCGCGCCCAGCCGGTAGACCTTGCCGGCCATCGCGGCGAGCACGTCCTCGCACGCGGCATACGCGGCGGCGGGCCCGGACGTCATCATCGTCATTTCGCCCGATGCCGCGCGCGCCGCGCCGCCCGAGACGGGCGCATCGAGCAGTTGCAGGCCGGCCGCTTCCACGCGGCGGCCGAGGTCGATCGCGAAGTCGGGCGCGACCGTCGCGCACGCGATCACGACGCCGCCCGGCTTCATCGACTTGACCGCGCCCTGCTCGCCGAACAGCACCGTTTCCGTTTGAGCGGCATTGACGACGAGCGTGACGACCACATCGCACTGCGCGCCAAGCTCGGCGGGACTCGCGCAAGCCGTGCCGCCAGCGGCGACGAACGGGTCGAGCACTTCGCGGCGCACGTCGCATGCATGGACCTTGAAACCGCCGCGCAGCAGCGAACGCGCGACACCCATGCCCATCGCACCGAGACCGATCACTCCGACATTTCTCGACATACCCTTTCCTTTACGAACAGTGCTGCAGACTGCGCGCCGCGGATTGCACGGGCGAATGCGTCTGCAAATTCAGCAGATACCGGCTTCGGCCAGACGGCGCGCCGCGTTGTACATGTGCGTTTGCGCGGCATTGCGCGCGGCCATCGGGTCGCCTGCGCGGATCGCCGCGGCGATCGCGGCGTGTTCGTCGCGCACCTGGCGCGAGAAGTCCTCGCGCAGCGCCTCGTTGCGGCGCGTGATGACCGTGCCCGCTTCGAGGTATTGATTGAGAAACGTCAGCGTTTTCAGAAAGTACGGATTGCCCGTCACGCTGGCGATCGCGCGGTGAAACGCGACGTCTTCGGCAACGCCGTCGCGGCCCTCGGCGACGGCTTCATCGATCTTTCTGAGCGCGGCGTCGATGGCCATCATGTCGGCGTCGGTGCGGCGCATGGCGGCTTCCGCCGCGACTTCGGCTTCGATCGCGCGGCGCACCGCGAGAATCTGCAGCACCGAGCCGCCTTCCATCGCTTCCGCGTAGTCGATGCGCAGCGGCCGGATTGCGCCATGCGCGGCCACGTACACGCCGCTGCCCTGGCGCGGCTCGACCACACCTTCGTTCTTCAGGCGCGAGATGGCCTCGCGGATCACGGTGCGGCTGACGCCGAACTCCTGGGCGAGCACGGCTTCCGTCGGCAGCTTGCCGCCGCGCGCGAACGTGCCCTTGTCGATCTGTGCGAGCAGCTGTTGCGCGACGGTGTCGCTCAGCGCCCGGTTGGCGATTTTCTCGAACATATCAGCAGATTTGCCATGTCATAGGGTCATCATACAAATTTTAGGACATGGGTATGCATTGGGGAGAACCCTGAAGGTTCAGCCGGGTGTCGCGCGGCGCCTTTCGGAAAGTGCGCCGCAATGCGGTCATCCAGGGAGGTCGTCTACTTCGAGATCGAGGAGCGCCATGCTCATCGATTTGCCGTGCGCATCCAGCGCCAGAGAGCGCGTGACGCCCCCACCGAGCGCGTTGCCGAGCACGAAATTGAACGCGCCCAGCAGCGGCAGTTCGTAGCGCACGACCTCGCCTTTGACCACGTCGGCGAGGTGAGCCTTGACACGTTCGGGCGTCAAGACGTGGCGCAGATGGGCGTAGTGCTTCGCGTCGTAGCAAATCACCGAGATATTCAGCGTATTGCCTTTGTCGCCAGTGCGGCCATGGGCCAGTTCACGCAGTTTCATCGCTTGCCTCGACAACCTGGAAAACCGGAACCACCTGCTCGCGTGGCACCAGCACGGACTGCACGGCGAGCACCTCGCGAGTCGATTTCGTTACGCCCCCGCCGCCCGCAGGGCCGTTGGTGTAGAGCGTTTCGACCTCGTTGCCGATGCGCGCCGCTTCCTTTGCGTTGGCCGCGCGCCCTGCTACGCGAACGCGCACTTCGTACGGCGCGTCGTGACGTGCCGCGAGGGCATCGCCATAGAGCGCGTTCACGCCGATCAGGTCGAAGCGCAGTTCGCTCGTGTCAACGCCCGTGGTCGCGAGGCGCTCCCGCACGATGTCGAGCGCGAGTCGCGCACGTTCGACGGCGCCCGGTCCGCCATAGGAAATCTGCCCCTCGCCGATGTAGCCGTCGACATAGGCGACCGACACCTTCAGCGTTCCGGTGCGTGTGCTGCCGCGTCCGCCCGTCACGCGCACGCGGTCTCTTGCCTCTTCCACGACACGTACTCCGCTGAAATCCGCGACGACATCGGGTTGCAAGTAGCGTTGCGGATCGTGAATCTCGTAGAGCAACTGCTCCTTGCATGTCGCCTCGGTCACACAACCGCCCGCATGCGGCACCTTCGTCACGACGACGCTGCCATCGGCGCTCACTTCGCCGATCGGAAAACCGAGCCGCGCGAGATCCGGTACGTCCTTGAAACCGGGATCGGCGAAGTAGCCGCCGGTCACCTGCCCGGCGCATTCGAGCAAATGCCCGACGACGGTTGCCTGCCCAAGCGTGTTCCAGTCGTCCATGCGCCAGCCGAACTCGTGGATGAGCGGCGCCGTGAACAGGGACGGATCCGCGACGCGCCCCGTCAGCACGATATCCGCGCCCGCCGCGAGCGCATCGACGATCGGTGCCGCACCGAGATATGCATTCGCCGAAACGATGCGGTCCGTGTAGCGGCTGACATCGTCGCCGGACTCTTCGAAGCGCAGTTGGGAACGCAGGACGACATCGAGCACATCGTCGCCGGTGACGGCGGCAATCTTCAGTCCGCCGAGTCCGAGCTCCTGCGCAGTCTGCGCCGTCCTGATCGCCGCTGCGCGCGGATTGGCCGCGCCCATGTTCGAAATGATCCGTACGCGGTTCCTCACGGCGACGGGCAGGACGGCGCGCATGCGTGCTTCGAGCAGCGGATCGTAGCCGAGTGCGGGATCGTGACGGCGCGTCTGTTGGGCGATCGCGACCGTGCGTTCCGCGAGGCATTCGAATACGAGGTAGTCCAGCGCACCGTGCTCCGCGAGTTCGACAGCAGGCTCGATGCGGTCGCCCGAGTAGCCTGCGCCCGCGCCTATCCGTATGCGCCTTGATGATCCGGTCCGGTACATGACTTCTGCCACTCCTCTTTACAGCGGAAACACGCCCAGCACGACGCACGCGATCGTCATGACGATCGACGCGCCGAACAGCAGCGGAAACGTGAACTTCTGATGGTCCGCGAGATCGATTCCACACAGGCCGACGACGAGAAATGTCGCGGGCGTGAGCGGGCTCACGGGAAAGCCGGTGGTCATCTGGCCGAGCAGCGCGGCCTGGCCGATGTGCACCGCCGGCACGCCGAGTTGCGACGCCACTTCGGCGATCACCGGCAGCACGCCGAAATAAAACGAGTCGGGGTCGAAGAGCATCGAGAGCGGCATCGACAGCACGCCTAGCACGACCGGAATTCGCCCGGCAAACGCAGGCGGCACGAAACCGACCGCCGCCTGCGCCATCGCCTTGAGCATGCCGCTGCCCTGCATGATGCCGGTGAACACGCCCGCTGCGAGCAGAATGCCCGCCATCATCAGCGCGGCGCGCGCATGCGCGTCGACGCGCTTGCGCTGCATGTCGACGTTCGGGTAATTCACCATCAGCGCGATGCACAGGCCCACCATGAACATGATCGCGGGCGGAATCTTCTCGCCCATTGCGACCATCGTGCCGAGCACGACGATCGTCAGCACGATGTTGAACCAGAAGTTCTTCGGGCGGCGCAGCGACTGCTCCTCGGGCGTGAGTTCGCGTTTGGGCAGCGCAATCGTGTCGCTGGCGGAAGCATAGCCGAGGCGCTTTTCCTCGCGCCGGCCGAGCCACCAGGCCATGCTGAACACGAACACGAGGCCGATCGCCTGGACCGGAATCAGCGGATTGAACAGCGCCGAAACCGGCAAATGCAGCGACGCCGACGCGCGGATCATTGGCCCCGTCCACGGCAAGAAGTTGATGCCCGCCGCCATCGAAACGGCCGCCGCGAGCACGCGCTTGTCCATGTTCAGGCGCTCGTACAGCGGCAACATGGCGGGGATGGTGACGAGAAAGCACACGGCGCCCGAGCCGTCGAGGTGAATGAGCAGCGCGAGCAGCGTCGTGCCCACCACGATACGCGTCGGCTTTGTGCCGACCGTGCGCAGGATGCGGTCGATGATCGGATCGAGCGTGCCTGCGTCCGTGATCGTGCCGAAATAGAGAATCGCGAACACGAACATGCCGACGACGGGCGCAAGGCTCTTCAATCCGTCGATGACGAACTTGCTCGTCTGCAAGCCGAATCCACCGATCAGCGACGCGACGAGCGGCACGATGATGAGCGCAACGAGCGGCGACATGCGTTTTGAAAGAATCGCGGCCAGCAGCACCACGATCGTCACGAGCCCCAGCAACGGCAGCATGTTCTGTCTCCAGTCTTGTCTTTTAGTGCGGACCAGCGTAAGTTCGGCGCTGCAATAACACAATTGAAATGAATTGATCGCAGCAATCACAGCTCGTTATGGATCTCAATCTCCGCGACATTCGTGCGTTCGTGACCGTGGCGCACGCGGGCAACTTCACGCGCGCGGCGGCGCGGCTGCATTTGTCGCAACCCGCGCTGACCGTGCAGATTCGACGCCTCGAGGAAACGGTGGGTGCGCGTTTGTTCGATCGCAACAGCCGCAGTGTCGCGCTGACCCAGACGGGCCGCGAATTGCTGCCTATCCTGGCGCGATCGCTAAGCGAGATGGAGCAGGCCCTCAGAGATGCGCGCGCGCTTGGCGACGGTTCGAGCGGCACGGTGCGGCTCGCGTGTCTGCCGACCTTCGCGGCCAGCGCGCTGCCCGAACTGATCCGGACGTTTCGCCAGCGCGTGCCACAGGCGCGGTTTCAGGTTCGCGATGTCGTCGCGAGCGCCGTCAACGCGCTTGTGCGCAATGAAGAGGTCGATATTGGCCTGACGGGCGGGCACAGCGTCGATGCGACGCTCGATGTCCTGCAGACGGGCGAGGATCGCCTCGTGATCGTGTGTCCGAAGACCCACCCGCTTGCCCGCAAGCGCACGGTGACGGTCGACGACTTCGCATCGATGCCGCTCGTGCTGACCGCGCCGGGTACCAGTGTGCGCGCGGTCGTGGACGCGGCGCTGTCGAACGCGCGTTGCACGCCCGATATCGCGTGCGAGCCGATGTACATGATGACCGCCGTTGCGATGGTGCGCGGCGGCCTGGGTATCTCCGTTCTTCCGGAGTCCGCGCGCGAAGTGCATGCCGAGCGAGGTCTCGTCATGCGGCCGATCGACGATCCGGCGTTCGTGCGCCCGATTGCGCTCGTCAAGAAACGCGGTCGGACGCTGCCTCGTGTGACTGAGGACTTTGTCGATACGGTTGATCTTGGGGGGCAAGGTGGGGAGTAACGCGGGCTAGACGTAGCGGTCCGCCCTCTGCACTGTGGTTCCGAAAATGGTCAGCAGTCTTTCGCGCTTGTCTGGTATGGGCGTGCCGTCCCACCGCAGTTCGACGCTGGACGTGAGCTTCAGCAATGCGGCGAACTGCTGATCGTCAAGCGCGTCGATCAGCGCGTTGATCTCCATGATGACCATGACCTCGCTCACCTGCGGGGCTGACCACTCGAAGGTCTTCGAGCGTGCCGCCGACCGCGGGACGATCACGATCGTCGCTGGCACGTTGGGTCCGACGCTCGAGAGAGAACCGGCGTCCATGTTCAAGCTCGGCCCGAGCATCTCGTCCAGGTCAGCGTAGGCCGTCCCACTTTGTTGCGCGAAGTTCGCGAGCACCGGCGCGACGAATTCGCGTGGGAGCAGATTGAATCCCAGCATGCGTAACGCGTGCGGGAACAGTTCGGGTGGCAGCCTGTCGTCGCCTGCTGTGAGCAGCCCGGGCTGAGCGAGCGCGCGATAAGCGACGTTCGTCCAGTCCTCAAGAGGCGGGGCCAGCGCGTTCAGCGTGAAGAATTTGCCCGGTCCGCGGGCGTTCGCTGCGCAGACGATCAGTTCCAGGCGCGCCGGACGGTTTGCCTCTGTGAACAACGCGCCGGAGCTGTCACGCCCGAAGTTTTTCCACGCCGCGTCGGCCAGCGAAGACCACGCGGACGCGAGCGTTTTCGCATCGGATCGTCGGCCCACGTACCAGGCGTCGACGATCGTGGACATCCGTTCGACCGCGCTATCTGCATCCGTGGCCGCGGCCGCAGGCGCGTGTGGCACCAGATGCAGGCGTTCCTCCAGCTCCTGATTGAAACTGCGCATGACGTCTCGCACACGCTCCTCGCCAATCTGCGCGAGCTTCAAGCCCGACGATATCGCTCGAAGCCCGCGCATGATAGCGTCGCTTCGCAAAGGTGCGCCGTCCAGCGCGCCCAGGCGGGCGGCCGTGCACAAGGCAAGTTCGATCAGGTCGAGATTGGCCCGAATCATGCGCTCGAAGCGCTTGAGCATATCGAGGTCGCTTTCGAGCGCCGTCACGCTGCCAGACCACAGCTTCGCGCCGGCCAGGCGCGTCGCAGCCTCCTGGACATCTCGCGCTGGCGGGTTAGGCGACAGCACGCCCAGTTCGTCGGCGAGCTTGTAAAAGACCTCCCAGTCTGATTGACTCGACTGGACCCCAACGGCGTCAAACATGATGAGGCACAAAGTCCGGGCGAGCCGATCGAGGAACGCGGCAGGCTCTGCGGCCTCGGCGCGCAATTCCTCGATCCGCTTCAGCGTTTGCTGCTCCAACGTCACCTCTTCCACCGGCACTTCTTCCTCCTGAATCCTCACTGGCGGCAGCCGTTCGCCAGAAGGATAGTAGCGAAAGCTGTAGCGGTTCTTGCCGTTATCGTCGAGCTTGTCGAGCCTGATGAGCACTGAATCGTCGCCAGTCAGAAGGCAGCTAATGACCCACTGTCGCGGAGAAGGCGGCCCCTGCGTCGGGTCCGGCAAGTCGCTCGGCTGGCTGAACCCGGGCGCGAACAGGCACAGTTGCTTCGCCAAGGCGCGGACCTGGGTGTCCAGCATGTTGAGATCGTCCTTTTTGAATATCTCCGCCATGCTCAGGCGACCGTTCACGCCGCAGACCTCCGTGAGGTTCATGCGCTTTTCGAGGTCGGCGTGGAACGCCGGAAGCCCCTTGTCGGTGAGATCCAGCTCGGACTCGGGCGCTTCCTGCCACCTCCGTGAGATGTGGTAGAGCGCATCGAGCAGGGTCAGGCGCATTCTGGGCCGCTGCCTCAGCCAGCGCTGCACTTCGCTGCTGTTCAGGCGGTGCTCGATGGCCACCTGCAAGGTCAAGTCGATCGCATACACGGGCGACGAGCGCAATTCCCGCGACGTGGCCGTGACCTCATTGTGGTCATTGCGGATCGCCGCGATTTCGCGATTCAACGCGAGCGCGTGCATTTGGGAACGGTGCCGCAGCACCCATTTCAGCAAATCGAGGTCGATCTTCGACGCTTCGTCCGGCTCGGCGATGAACATCTCGTTCATGTATTTGTCGAGGTCGGCGGGCTCATGAGTGACGAAGAGCGAATGCGAAAAATTCGTGTACGTCTTCGCGTAAGCCGTACTTCGCTCCTTCATGGTCATCAGCTCCAGATAGCCACGATCGGTGAGAAAGCACGAAAACACATTCTCGGCCATCAGCTTCTTTAGATGACTGACGATTTTTTCGAGGTCTTCCGCTTGAAGGTCGATCTTGTCGAGTTCGTCGATCACGAGCACCGGCGCGAGTCCCGCCTTCACGAGACGCCTGAGCAACGTGGGCAACACGCGGTCCAGCGTTCGCACCGAGAGGTCGGGTATGAACGTGCGATCGACGGTGCGCTCATGCAGTTTCGTACTCGAGAACGAACTCGAGAACGCGAACGACGCGCCGAACATCGTCAGCAGGCCGAATAGCGCCGACGACCACAACGCATGCTGGCCCGCCGACGCGCCTGCCGCGACCACCACACCCGAGAAGACGCTCGCGAGCGGCTTGATGAAGTCCGCGCTTTGCCATCCAACGCGGTGTTCCGATCGCGCTTCCTTCTTTTTCGACAGCTTGTCCTCGTCGCGCCCGCTGATTACGCCCGAGATGCGCTGGTGCGCCGTGCAAATGCCATTCAGCGCAACGAGTTCGTTTGCACCCTGCCCGACTGCCGTTTGCGAACTGCCGGGTCCATACAGGACGCCGGACTGCAATGCGCCAACGCCTGCATAGAATTCGCGCAGGCGAGAGGCGCGTGGATCTTCCATCAGCTCGATTTCGAATTGCGCCGCCAGTTCCGCCCACTGTGCTTCGGGCTGTAAAAGGCAGCTGTCTGAATCGTCCTGTGCGGATGCCTGCGAACGTGCCTGGGTGTCGTTGACCCACGCGCGGAACGCATCCATGTAGGCCACCACCACGGCACGGTGCAGGCAAAGGATCACCTGCTCCAGCGCGCGCTGCGCCTGGCCCTCGACGTCGGACACCGGTGCGGCGTCGTTACCGGCGTGGTCTTCGTCCGCCGCCGTGCGCTCAACCGAAGCCGTCGCCTGTTGCGCGGCGGCGGTCAAGACGACACGCACAGAAGCAGACGAAGCAGTGCCTGCATCCTCCACTGGCTTTGTTGCATCGGGCTGCACGTCTGCCGGGCTTTCCGGCTGCGGCGGGTCGCCCAGATTGGAGAACAGGCTTGGACCGTGCAGGATGACTTGCAGCGGCCGCAATGGCAAATCGCCATTGCGCGCATTTTGCTCGATTCGCCGCAGCACGTCGGCGACCATCGTCGTCTTGCCCGCGCCGCGGTGGCCCGCGATCAGAAACGAACGTCCCTGAATGCGCCCCTTGCAATACTGCGTCAGTTCATGTTCGAGCACCTGGCTCGCCTCGGAGCGCGCGACGATCGCCGTGCCGCTGTCGAGCGGCGATTGCGGGTCGACAGTCATCCTGATCCGGATCGTCATGATCGAGATTCACTCGTGAGCGGCGCTGGCGTGCGGCGCGCTGGCGGCCGGCTTGACTTCGGGAGCCGTTTCGGTCCCGCCCCGGCCGAACGCCACGAGGAGCACCGCGAGCGCCAGTACCACGGCAACGACCGCGAGCAGGATCGCGATGATCAACTGCATCAACTCCCTCGACAGATACCAACCGGTCGCTTCTCCGCCGAAGCCGCCCCAATGGCGCGTAAAGGCGAAGTGTCCCGGCCGCGGGGCGGATGGCGCGTCCAGCGACTTCGTCGAATCCGGCGCTTTGGCCGCCTCCGGTGATTTCGACGTGCCAGGCGATTTGGCAGCCAGCGCGCCGACGCCGAAGAGCCCATTGAATATGCCAAGTGAGCGATAGGCGAACAGCCCGGCGCCGTAGCCGCCCACGCAGACAGCCACGAGTTGCGCGAGCCCGCCGAGAATCGCACGCACCAGGTTGCTCCAGTCCGCCGATGACCAGCGCTTTGCGTTGCGTTCGGCCACTGATGGCGCTGAGGATGACGAGTTACCTGCACCGGATGCCGCCTCGGCGCCGCTCGCCTTCGTGCCCCCTTGTGAGCGCGCCGATATGGCGTCATCGGCTGCGGGGGCCGCGCCTGCATGATGTGCGTCACCACCGCTTGTGTCGTGAGGCGCGGCGGGGTCGCCGGCTTCGCCACCGTGTGATGGGGGCACACCGTTTCCGGCGTTACCAGGGTCGTCACGAACGTCGGCCCGATGTGCAGTTTCCGGCATCGAGGGCATGCAGGTGACGGTCACGTTCGTACCGGTCGTGCCGTTCGCACCGTGAGCCGGCCCTCTGGCGAGGGCCCCCTGGCGCGGCGAATTGCATGTCAGGTCTGCAGATGTTGCGGCAGCGAACGCCGTCATGCTGACCGCGACGGCGACGCAGCCCATTACTCCGATCATTGCCACGCGCCTTGCAGTTCTCAGGCCCGCTTCGTTCAGCCAGGCGGGCGCTGGACGTGTGCGCACTTTGCCGTATCGCACGTCGCGTCACTCCCATTCGCTTTATGGCATCGGATCGTCGCCGTTGGGAACCGCATCGGCTGGATTGAGCAGTCTCTGACGAACGAGTTCGGCGCTCACGATGGCGAGAATTTTCTTCGTGATCTGCGGTGCAATGACGAGCAGATCGACTACGGCGACCAGCGCTTCACCCATTTTCCCGATGTGCAGATAATCGCCGAGGTGGGAAAGCATGGCTTCCACGCGCTTCTTCAGGAGCCCCTCGATGCTTTTAGGCTTGAACTCGTCTACGGGCCATTCGGGCTGGTCCTGAACTTCGGCGGCGCTGCCGTACAAGGGGATGATCGGACATTCCAGCGTGGGATCCGGCGGCCTGGGCCCGGACCAGTTCGCTGGCAGCGTGGGTATTTCCCCTTTTATGAAGACCGGGTTTTCCGGGGCGAGCGTGAATGTGCCGGCGAGGAATGCCTGACAGTTGCGACGGCCGAGCATGAAATCGTGCTCTCTGAATTTTCTGTGGAAAAAGCCCATGAATGCCCCGAGGCCGCCGGCACATAGCGCCGCGCCGCCCACGAGTACCGATGCGGCGGCGCCCTCCGCTTTGCGCGGCCACCGCTTTGGCGCGACGAGGAACCGGTTGTACACGTCGCTGCGCAGAAAGCCGGTCATATCCGCCGTCGCAAAGCGGTTGGAGCGGATGAACATCTGCAGCGTGGGTGACAGGAGCGACACCAGGGCAGTCGCCTCGGGTTTCAAAAGCTCAGGAAGCGGGTCGCACAGCGGGTCCACGAGCACCACGGCCCGGTCCGCCTTCTCCGCGCCGGCCACGCTATGGTGATTGCCTGCCCGCTCCAGTCCTTCCAGAACCTGCGTGGCCAGCATGATGGGCTCGTTGTCCGTGCATCCACCATCGAGCGACAGGAATTGATAGGTGTTCAGGTTCAAACCGCTTGGCGCAACCTTTGGCCACAGCGGCGCGATCCAATGGTATTTCGCGTCCACCGGATCCCAGACGAAACGGTACGCATAGTCGTTTGCGTGGCGTGCCACCACGCGTGCCGGAAAGCCGATCGGAAATGCCGAAGTCCCCAGGACGTTTTGTGCGAGCGTCGGCCAGTCTGCAGCCGTGCACCCCTTCAATTGCTCGGGCAAGTACGCCGTGCCCAGCGTGTACGTTTGCGGAGCGCCCACATATCTGGAGTCAGGGAGATACCGGGTTTTCGGGTCGATAGCAGCGCCGTTTTCGCCCACGCAATAGCCGAAATACAGTCGGACGTAATCGGCGTGGTTCGTGAAATATTCCGCGGAAGCACCCGCCGTGTCGCTGCGGAACATCTGCGAATACGGGACGCCGCTCAGGTTGGTGTGCGTGACGACAACTGCCAACGGGTTATAGACCCAACTCCTCGCGAACACGTCCTCGACGCCCGCCGCTCGCAGCGCCTGGGCGGGATAGCCCGCGTCCGGCTTATCCCCTGCGGCGGCCGGCGTGGGACCAAGAGTGTCCTGCGCGATCTGCGAAAGCACGCCGCCGTTGAGGAGCGAAATGATAGCGATGCCCTTATGCCCGGACGAACCAAGATCAGACGTGTCCAGCAATTTCTGGATGTCGATGTCGTTGACCCACACCTGGTAGAAAGGGTTGGGAGAAGGACTCGGCTCCTGCACGCCCTCCCTCACGTGCGGAAAGCGGAAACTGAGCGCGCGCGCCGCCAGAATGGCATTGATGCCTCCGCCGGATGCGCCCGTAATGATGCGGATGCGGACGCGGTGACCCGGTACGGCCCCGCGTGCGTCCTTGACCGCCTGCATTCGCGCATTGTCCCACTCGTCCAGTGCTTCGAACAGAAAATCGAGCACGCCCGCCGTGAATGTACCCGCAGAGACCGTACCACCCAGAACGAGTCCGATCTCGAACACATTCGCCTCGCCGCACTTCGGCGGCACGAAATATTCGGCCGGTTCGCCCTCCGGACAGGGCCATTCGGGGTCTGCAGCGCTCACGTCGGCTTGGGGGATAGCGGCCTCTGCCATGACGGTCTCCTGGATATATGCGCCGCCATCACGGCTTGCTGCGGCTATCGCGCCGCCGTTGGACTAACGGACACCCCGTTGGACTGCCGCACACCAGTACCGGTGTCACCGTCGTGCAGGCGGGGCGCGCGCTCTTCTATGTTGCGCGACCGGATTGCGTTTCATCGACGTGCGCTGGAAGCGCGCCGTACCGTTTATCTGCCTCCGTTCCCTCATACTTTTATAGCAATTTTTGGCTGAAAATCCGCGACGGAGTGTGCGGTACCGAACATGGATGCGGCGCTACGACACGGCGCTCGTTTCGGGTAAAGAACCGCAATGAACGACCAAGGTATGCCTCACACTTCGTCATGCTAAACATGATATCAATCATCAATTTTTTTGGAGTCGAAACATTTATGTGAAGGCGCCCGACCCGACCTCACGCTAATGTCTCTGCATTCCTCCTGTACAAGATGCCCGGTCCATTGGCCGCCCACGATGACCATGCAACAACAGAAATCGGCAATGGGCTCAGCGACCACCGCCGTGCCCCGTTCGTACCGTTAAACGATTCGAAACCGCTCTGACGCCGCGAACTGACCTTGCCGCGATACTGGCCCGCTCGATCTGCGAGCGCTGTGGTACCCACCCAGTCAGCGTAACGATGCCGCCGCGCACCTGTACGTGAATATTCATGGAATTCACCCCAGGATTGCGCACGAGCGCTCGACGGACGTCGCCGGCCAGCATGGTATCGGACCTCCGTCGCGGCGCGGTTGGCGCAGCCGCCGCCGTTTGCGCGGACGTCTCGACAGGCGGACTTACAGTTGTTTGCGCGCTGGCGCAGGTCGCGCCGCCTGCGATGGCAAATGCCAGCGCGGCACCGACGACTTGTCCTCCAAGGCGACTTCCCATGCTCCCTCCGGGGCGGTTTTAGAACGGCACCTCGCGACGACTCGCGTGAGTCCAACCGCGCGAGCAGCGATAGTACGAACACCCGACATGCTCATGTACGGATGTCACCACTGCTCAATATAGCTTCTCGTCGCACACACGAGAGACCGATCGCCCGTGGAGATGCCACAGGCTTTAATGGCGGTATTTGAAGGTCCTTCGAAAGGATAAGGTCCATTTAGCGGAACATTTCCGAACATCATTTCGCGGCAGTTGGCGCGCCGCCGTAATGATTACATGCGACGTAATTGCTCGAAATGGTCACGAATCGATAATTTCCGCTATCCGGTCGAGCGCGGTTGTACATCGATCGCAACGGACCGTTTGTTCTCATACATACGGAATGACCATGAGCGCATTGGACCTCAACCAGCGAGTGTCGAAGGAGCTGGGCGGATTGCTGCGTTATTGGCGAGAAGTGCGAGGCGTCAACCAGCTCGATCTTTCGCTCGACGCGGGCCTCTCGCAGCGGCAGATCAGCTTCATCGAGAGCGGCCGAAGCGTTCGATCCCCGCGGTTTGCGGCCCCATATGGCCAACCGGGAGGCGGTGGTGCACAGCCTTATCCAGCGCGTGCAGCGCGAATCGGTGGGCCACGTCGTCGATCCTCAGACGAAGCAGTTCCTCGACGCGCTGCAGTCCTACCCCGGCGTGCGCCCCGAATGGCGATCGCAAGGGATGGCCGGTTCTGCGTCCACGCTGCCGATCGTGCCGATGGGCTTCATCAACGACCGCGCCGTACTCAACTACTTCTCGATGATCACAACGGTCGGAACACCGCTGACGGTCGCCGCACAGGAACTGCGGATCAAATGCATGTTTCCCGCCGACGACGCAACCGAAGCGCAGCACATCACCCTGCTCGATGCAGCCCGCGAATGATTTGGCTCGCTGATTACCCGCCATGTAATTGGCGAGTCTCGTTTCTCTCACTAATCTGAGCTTGTCGCCTGATCGATATCAGCGATACCTGCAACTCTCAAGGAAATACCGTGGCTCACTTCCCCATCTATACCCTCGAATCCGCCCCTGAACAATCGAAGCCCGCGCTGAACGGGCTCGCCCAGGCCTTCGGCATGGTGCCCAATATCGCTGGCGCGATTGCCGGCTCGCCGAAGCTGATCAATGGTCTCGTCGGCCTGTTTCAGCAGGCGCATGGCGGCAACTTTTCCGAAGCGCATGTCCAGACGCTGCTGCTCACCAATGCGGTGACCAATGGCGCCACCTGGCCGGTCGCATTCCACTCGTGTCTCGGTCTCAAGGAAGGCCTGAGCGAGGCCGACGTGCAGGCGATCCGCGAACGCCGCCTCCCGGAGGACCCGAAGCTCGCGGCGCTCTCGCGCCTGGCACGCACGCTGATCGAAAAGCGTGGCCATGTCGACGATGACGACATCGCTGCGTTCACCGAGGCTGGCTTCGATCAGGCACTGGTGCTCGACGTCATCCTGGTGGTCGCCGCCTCGACGATCACGAACTACACCGCAAGCGTCACCCAGCCGCCCCTCGAAGAAATGTTCCAGGCCTACGCGTGGAAGGCGTGAAGTGAGTTTGAGCGGCGGGAGCACCACCCCAACCCGCCGCCGCAGAATGCTTCGTTTAAGCCCTTTCCCCTTCGGGAAAGGGGCTTTAGAACCGCTAACGCAAGTCGTCCACGAAACGTGAACAGATAACTGCAGCAGCGAGGGACGCCTAAGGTAACCGGCGGCGAATCCGTCCGGGTTGAACGGAATGTCAGGCCGCCCATCGACAGCGCAACTACCAGAGAAGCGGCGCCAGCCGGTAACGTACCCGGCCCCGATAGTCGCAGTAGCCCGCGAGGTTGGCCGCCAGGTAGACCTCCTCGCGCGTCAGCCGCCACACGATGACCGGGACGATCGAGGCAGCCGGGATAAGCGCCCACCACGAGCCCAGCGCGAGGGGTATTCCGGCGATCATGATCAGCGCGCCGGCGTACATGGGGTGGCGCACGATGGCATAGGGACCGGTGTCGATGACGTGCTGGCCCTCGGCGATCTCGATCGTGCTGGCGGTGAAAGTGTTCTCGCGGAAGGTAAGGAAAACAATCAGGAAGCCGATGACGATCATGGAGTCGCCAGCGAGCGAAACGGCGGCGGGCACCTGGGACCAGCCGAAGCGTCTGTCGAACCCCGACGCGGCGAAGATGGCCAGAAAGACAAATCCCGCCAGCCCCTGGACGACGTTCTGCATCGGATCGGGCTCCGAGCCAGGTACTGCCTTCACTCGCCGCTCCAGCAGCGCCCTGTCGCGGAACCAGAGCCAGACGGTGATGGCCCCGGCGCATCCAAAGAACACCGCCAGCATCGCCCACGCGCGCCCATCGTACAGCGTCCCCGCCGAACCGAAGAGCACGCCGGCGATGACCACGAACAGGATGATGAAGCCCCTAAAAGCGCGCATTAAAAGCATAAGCAAAGCCCATAGTGGCCGAATCCAGCACAAGAGTATAAACGCGGCGCAAATGAAGAACCGGCTGTCTTGAAGGATTTCCGTTTGCTGGCGCATGAGTATGTTGATTTAATCCTCCGGCTCCTCTAACAGGCTGCTGAAGTACCGGCGGCCACGTCATCGCGGAAGACCAATGAAGCGTTGATAGAAGGCCCCCACTTGCCCCCGAAGATCATGCGCGGCGCCGACACATTCACCGAGAGTTTATTTTCCATGC
>NZ_JBFRCL010000048.1:0-66882 GCF_040965695.1 Paraburkholderia sp. BR10937 | reverse complement strand
ATCACCAGCCACCCACCAGACCCGGTGACAACACCCCCCGGATCATGACTGCGACTGGGGGCGAGAATCATGCCGGGCCTGGCTGGCCAAAGCCTCGATTATCGAGGCGGGAAGATAGTAACGGGGGTAAACATGTCGATAAGCGCGTTATCCAGCTCCAACTCACTGTATTCGACCTGGGCCGCTTACCAGGCAGACGGGCAATCCACGAGCATCAGCCAGATGTCGGGCATGCCCATGGCTTCGAACCCCTCGTCGGACTCGAACAACGTCAATCCGCTTGCCGCCGCCATTGCCTCGGCGCTCTCGTCGCTCGTTGGCACGTTTGCGCGCCGGTCCGCGAGGGCTCGGCGCGTTTTTTTTGGGCGCCGTATCAGCCCTGGATGACAGGAAAGCTGAGCTGCACGAGCAGGCCGCCATCGGGGTGGTTCTTGACGTCGAATTGGCCGCCGCTATCGCGCACAAGCCGCGCGACGATGGCCAGTCCGAGGCCGCAGTGGCCTTCGCCGCCGCGCGCCGCATTCAGGCGCACGAACGGCCTCATGGCGGCGGGAATACGCTCGGGCTCGATGCCGGCGCCGTGATCGCGTACGCGTATCTGGCACGATCCGCCTTCGATCGCCGTCGAGATTTCGACCGGCGGGGCGCCATACTCGAGCGCGTTATCGACCAGATTCGTGACGAGCCGATCCAGCGAGACCTGCGGCAGCTTGAACCGCGGGCCGGCACGCAGATCAAGCACGAACAGCGGCCCGTTGCCGCCCTCGACTTCGTCAGGATTGCCAAACTGGCTTTGAAGAAAGCCGTCGACGCTCAATAGCCTGCCCGCGTCGGGCGACTGCTGTGCGAACTCCAGAAACTGCTGGACGATGTGGGTGAGCGAATCGACGTCGCGCAGCATGCCGTTGCGCTCCGCCTCCTCGGCCATCAGGGTCGCACGCAGCTTGAGCCGCGTGAGCGGCGTCTTCAGATCGTGCGCGATACCGCTCAGCATCACCACGCGGTCGTCTTCGGCCTCGTTCACGCAGCGCATCATGTCGTTGAACGACGCGCTCACGTCGCGCAGTTCGCGCGGCCCCTTGCCTTCGAGCGGCGCAATGCGCTCGCCGGTGCCGAAGCGCCGCGCCGCCTGGGCGAGGCTCGCGAGCGGCTTCTGGATCTGCCAGGCAGCGAGAAACGACAGCGTGAGCGCCGCCAGCAGCATCGAAATCCCTTCGATGACGAAGCGCGGCGGCGGCGGAATATCGACCGGCACGACGACCCAGCTCGTGCTGCCCGGAAAGCGCACCCACAGTTGCGGCGGGCGCGCGTCGTCCACGGCGAACTGCGTGCCGGGCGGCAACTGTTCGCGCAGATGACGCGTCAAGTCGACGAGTGGCCTGCGCTTCGGTTCGTGCAGATGTACGTCCTTGGGCACGTTCCACACCGGCACGCGGTGCACGCGCAACACGTCGCTCAGGTCGGCCCCCCTCGGTAGCTCGAGCGAACCGCCGAGGTGCACCGGGGGCGGCAGCGTGGCGCCGCCGACGTGCTCTTCGCTCGCCACGCGCAGCGCGAGCAGGACACCACGGGCGAAGCCATCGACTTCATGGCGTGGCGGCTGGCGGGCAAGCAGCAAAAACCAGCCGAGCTGCATGGAAAGCAAAACCGCCGCCGAGAGCAACGCCATGCGCCCGAACAGCGTATTCAACGGACTTCTCACTGAATTGCTGCGCCGTGCGCCTCCGAATAATTCGCCGGATCCGGCACGAATACGTAACCCTTGCCGCGCACGGTCTGGATATGGCGCGGATTCGACGGATCGGCCTCGATCACGCGGCGCAGGCGCCAGATCGGCACGTCGAGGCTGCGTTCGTGAAACTCGCGCTCGTCGCGATGCACGATATCGTGGATCAGCGTACGCGAAAGGACTTTGTAGGGATGCGTGGCGAATACCTTCAGCAACGCGAATTCGCTCTCTCTCAGCGGGATCTGCGTGTCGCCGCAGGAGAGCGTGCGCATCGTGAAGTCGAGCTCGAAGTCGCCGAACCGATAGCGCCGGCGCGCCTCGGGTGCGCTGGCGGTGGACGGGCCGCGCCGGCGCAGGATGTTCTGGATGCGCACGAGCAGTTCGTGCGGATCGAAGGGCTTGGGCAAATAGTCGTCCGCCCCGAGCGAGAGCCCCCGAATGCGGTCGCTCACGGCGCCGCGCGCGGTGACGAAAATGACGGGAATGTCGTCGCCGCCCGCGCGCAGGGCGGCAATGGCCTCGAGGCCGTCGGTCTCGGGCATCATGATGTCCAGCACCACAATGGACGGACGTTCACGCTCGAGGCGGCGCTGGAGGTGGACGCCGTCGTGCAGCACGGCCGTATCGAAGTTATGCGAGCGCAGGAAACGGCTCAGCAGATCGCGCACGACGGGATCGTCGTCGACAATGAGGACGCTGGGGTTCATGCCGCGATTTTAAAGCAGTGCGGCGGGCGGAACTTTGCACGGTTTCTTACCAATCCTTTCTTCGCATCGCCTTGAAAAAGGGTGGCATCGTCAAAACGACGTCATGTCATCGAGGTTGCTCGCTCGCGGGTAACGTTCAATTCTCCTATGCAAAAGGCATGGCCTCAATGCGCGAGCCCCGGCGCGACCGGCGCCGGCTGGCTCAGCATCGAACCTGTCGCCCACGCACCCAGCTGCGCCGCGCCAATGCGCTCGCGCAGCCACGCGTCGAAGGTTTCCTGCAATTCCGCATGTCGCAGGGCGAAGTCGACCGTCGCCTGCACATAGCCGAGCTTGGTGCCGCAGTCGTAGCGCTTGCCCACGAACTCATAGGCCAACACCTGCTCCTCTTCACGCATTGAATGAATAGCGGGCGTGAGCTCGATCTCGCCGTTGGCATCGGGTTTCAGCGCGCGCAAGTGGTGGAAGATGCTCGGCATGAGCACGTAACGCCCGGCCACGCCGAAGCTCGACGGCGCCAGTTCGGGCGTCGGCTTTTCAATGATGCGGCTCACGCTGATCACGCGCTCGTCCCAATGCCGGCCGTCGATCACGCCATGACTCGTCGACTCGCACGACTCGAATTCCTCCACGGCGAGAACCGAGGAATCGTAATGGCTGAAGATATGGACCATTTGTGCGAGAACGGGAGGCTTGCCGTCGAGCAGATCGTCGGCGAGGACGACCGCGAACGGTTCGTCGCCGATCAGCTTTTCCGCGCAAAGCACGGCGTGCCCGAGACCGAGCGGTTCGGCCTGCCGCACATAGACACACTCGACATTGGCCGGCTTGATGCTCTGCACGAGTTCGACGAGATTCTGCCTGCCGCGCGCCCGCAGCACGTGTTCGACCTCGTAGGATCTGTCGAAGTGATCTTCGATGACGCGCTTTCCGCGGCCCGTCACGAAGATCAGCTCGGTAATGCCTGCACCGATGGCTTCTTCAACGGCATATTGAATGAGCGGTTTGTCGATGACCGGCAGCATTTCCTTCGGGCTCGCCTTCGTTGCCGGCAGAAAGCTCGTATCGATTCCCGCCACCGGGAACACAGCCTTATGAACACCAAGCATGATGACCTCACCTGTCTGGTAGCGGGGCGGTACGACCATGACGAAGGGTGCGGGATTTGCACTCCGACCCCGGATCCCTCCATGTGACGGACCAACTCGGCGACAAGTCCAGGGTTCGGTCGGAGAGGTCTGCCGAAAGCCAAGCTCAATGATCGCACTGTTTATGCGCGAAGTGCGCGCGAGTGAAGGCGACCATACGCGGCGCGCGCAATGCCTGCGCCGCGCGGCGATTACATGGCATGTAATTGGCGAGCCGCGCATGAGCGCCTATCCTCAACACATGATCGAGCCCGCATCCAACCAGGAGAATCGATGAACCCCACGCGCCCCGACCTGAACGCGCCGCAAAGCGAACTCGGCACCCTGCTGCGCTATTGGCGCGATGCGCGTGGCGTGAGTCAACTCGATTTGTCGCTGGACGCCGGGATTTCGCAGCGGCAAATCAGCTTCATTGAGAGCGGGCGCAGCGTGCCGGGCCGCGACACGCTGCTGACCCTCGCACAAACGCTCGACGTGCCCCTGCGCGAGCGCAACGCCCTGTTGCTCGCCGCCGGCTACGCGCCCGTCTATTCGGATGCGCCCTGGAACGCGCAGGAGATGCAGCATGTCGTGCGGGCGCTCGAGCGGGTCATTCGCCAGCACGATCCGTTTCCGGCCATCGTCATGGACCGGCACTGGAACGTGCTGATGGCCAACGACGCCGCGCCGCGCTTCTTCGGCCACTTCATCGACATGGCGGCGCACCCAGCCCCACGCAACTTGCTGCGTTTGATGTTCGATCCTCAGGGCATGCGCCCATTCCTCGCGGACTGGGAGAACGTTTCGCGAAGCCTGCTGCAACGCGTGCATCGCGAAGCGGTCGGCCGCGTGATCGACGAAGAAACACGCACGCTGCTCGACGAATTGCTCGCATATCCCGGCGTGCCGGGCGACTGGAAAGCGCATCATGGATCGGCCGGCACGCCCACCATGCCGGTCATTCCACTGAGTTTCCTCGACGACGGCAGTGTGCTGCGCTATTTCTCGATGGTGACGAGCGTGGGTACGCCGCAAAACATCGCCGCCCAGGAACTGCGCCTCGAATGCATGTTCCCCGCCGACGACGCCACCGAAGCGCGGCATCGGGATCTGCTCGCCGCGCATGCGAAGGAACACTGAGCGGTTCTCGTCCGCGATCCGCGAAAAAAAGGGCGCTCCGCGTTAGCAGAGCGCCCCAGGGCAAAACTCTCACGTCGTTCTCCGGCTACAGGGAAACCGGAAGGGACCGATTGCCCCTGCGAGTCAAACCGCCTCAAGCAAGTTCAAGCGGCTTCGAGCACGAGCAATTGCGCGCCGTCGGCCACCTGGTCGCCTACGCCATACAAGACTTCGGTGACCTTACCGGCCGCAGGCGCGCCGATCGTGTGCTCCATCTTCATCGCCTCCATGACGATGAGCGGCGCGCCCTTCTCGACCACGGCGCCCGGCTCGACCAGCACGGCGATCACCTTGCCCGGCATGGGCGCAGTCAGTCGGCCCTCGCCGTGCTCCGCATCGGCCGCATGCGCGAGCAGGTTCTGCCACTCGAACGCCATCGCCGTGCCGAGGCAGAACACATGAAACACGTCGCCGTCGATGAACACGCGGCCCGTCACGCGCTTGTCGCCGATGGTCGCGCCATATTCGTCGGCGCCCTCGCCACGCCACCACGTGTAGCGCGCCGCGTGCCCCGCATAGGCGAGGGTTTCCTCGCCGCCGTCATGCGTATGCGCCACGGTGAACGCGGTATCGCTTTCGACCTCGCGCCAGGAGAGCGATTGCGCAAAGCCGCTATTCAGGCGCCAATGCGAAAGCGCGTGCCACGGCGATGCACCATGCGCCGCGCCCCCCTCACGGCCAAGCAGCGCCGCACACGCGAGCGCGACCGCTTCGCGTACCGGCTTCTGCTGCGGCGAGAACAACGCGTCATGGTTACGCTCGATCAGGCCCGTGTCGAGATCGGCGCTAGCGAACGGCTCACAGGTCACGAGCCGATGCAGAAACTCGACGTTCGTATGCGGCCCCACCACCTCACACGCTTCGAGCGCACGCTTCATACGCGCAAGCGCGTCCTCACGCGTGGCGCCGTGCACGATCAGCTTCGCGATCATCGGATCGTAGAACGGCGTGATGGTGTCGCCTTCGCGCACGCCGCTGTCGATGCGCACACTCGCGCGCTGGCCCGCTTCGCCGAGCCGGAACTCGACGCCCTCCGGCATGCGCAGATGCTTGAGCGTGCCCGTGGAAGGCAGGAAGCCGCGCGCCGGATTTTCCGCATAAATACGCGCCTCGAGTGCGTGGCCCGTGATCGAAAGCTCCGACTGGCCGAGCGGCAGCGGCTCGCCCGCCGCCACGCGCAACTGCCATTCGACGAGATCGAGGCCCGTGATCATCTCCGTTACGGGGTGCTCGACCTGCAGGCGCGTGTTCATCTCCATGAAGTAGAAGTTAGCGCCCGTCATGATGAATTCGACGGTGCCCGCGCCCTCGTAATGCACCGCGCGCGCCGCGGCCACGGCCGCCTCGCCCATGGCGCGGCGCACCTCGTCTTCGAGGCCCGGCGCGGGCGCTTCTTCGAGCACTTTCTGGTGACGACGCTGCACCGAGCAGTCGCGGTCGAACAGGTAGACCGCACCGCCATGCTTGTCGGCGAACACCTGGACTTCGACGTGACGCGGCCGCGTAAGGTACTTCTCGATCAGCACACGGTCGTTGCCGAAGCTGCTGGCCGCCTCGCGCTTGCACGAAGCGAGCGCCGCCGCGAAGTCCTCGCTGCGCTCGACCACGCGCATGCCCTTGCCGCCGCCGCCCGCGCTCGCCTTGAGCAGCACGGGGTAGCCCATTGCATCGGCTTCGCGCTGCAGGAGCGCGGGGTCCTGGTCGTCGCCGTGGTAGCCCGGCACGAGCGGCACGGCCGCCGCGTGCATCAGCGCCTTTGCGGCCGCTTTCGAGCCCATGGCGGCGATCGCCTCGACCGGCGGCCCGATGAAGACGATGCCGGCCGCCTCGCACGCGCGGGCAAAGTCTTCGTTCTCCGAAAGAAAACCGTATCCGGGGTGAATGGCTTGCGCACCCGTGGCGCGTGCGGCTTCGATGATGCGCTCATAGCGCAAATAGCTTTGCGCCGCGGCCGCTTCGCCGATATGCACGGCTTCGTCGCAGGCCGCGACGTGCTTGGCGTTCGCGTCGGCGTCCGAGTACACGGCCACGCTCTTTACGCCGAGCCGCCTGCAGGTCGCCGCGACCCGGCATGCGATTTCGCCGCGGTTGGCGATCAGGATTTTGTTGAACATGTGCTGTCCTCGCTTCGTTTCCTGCTTCTTGCCTTATTGACCGCGCCAGCGCGGCGTGCGCTTTTCAAGGAACGACGACACGCCGTCGCGCCCTTCTTCGCTCGCGCGAATACGCGCGATGCGAACGGCGGTGTCTTCGATCAGGGCGTCGTCGATCGTCTGGCCGGCGATGTCCTGCACGAGCCGCTTGCACTCGCGCACGGCATTCGGGCTGTTCGCGCAGAGCGTTTCGGTGATGCGTTGCACGGTGGCGTCGAGGTCTTCGGCGCTCACCGCTTCGCTCACGAGGCCGAGCCGCTGCGCGGTGGCGCTGTCGAAGGCTTCGGCCGTGACGAAGTAGCGGCGCGCAGCCTGCTCGCCCAGCGCGCGGATCACGTACGGCGCGATCGTGGCGGGCATGAGGCCGAGACGCGCCTCGGAAAGGCAGAAGTGCGCGCTTTCCACGGCCACCACGATGTCCGCCGCACACACGAGACCCATGCCGCCCGCGTAGGCGTCGCCGTGCACGCGTGCGACGACCGGCTTCGGGCAGCGATAGACTGCCGAGAGCATTTGCGCGAGACGCATGGCGTCCGCGCGATTCTCCGCGTCGGAGTAGCCGGCCATCTTGCGCATCCAGTTCAGGTCCGCGCCTGCGCAAAAGGCCTTGCCGTTGCCGGCGAGCACGATCGCGCGCAGGTCGTCGCGCGCGCCGAGCGCGGTGAACGCGGCTGTGACGTCCGCGATCATCGCTTCGTTGAACGCGTTGCGCACTTCAGGGCGATTGAGCGCGACAGTGGCCACGTGGCCGACGACTTCTACGGTGAGCGTTTCGTATTGCATTGTCTGGTCCTCAATGCATCACATGCGGAACACGCCGAAGCGCGTCTCTTCGATCGGCGCGTTCATCGTGGCGGAAAGGCCCAGGCCGAGCACGTCGCGCGTTTGCGCCGGGTCGATCACGCCGTCGTCCCACAGGCGTGCGCTCGCGTAGTACGGATGGCCCTGCAGCTCGTACTGGTCGCGAATCGGCTGCTTGAATGCGTTTTCCTCTTCGGCGCTCCACGTGCCGCCCTTCGCTTCGATGCCGTCGCGGCGCACCGTGGCGAGCACGGATGCGGCCTGCTCGCCGCCCATCACCGAGATGCGCGCGTTCGGCCACATCCACAGGAAGCGCGGCGAGTACGCGCGGCCGCACATGCCGTAGTTGCCCGCGCCAAACGAACCGCCAATGATGACCGTGAATTTCGGCACCTTTGCAGTAGCCACGGCCGTCACCATCTTCGCGCCATTGCGCGCAATGCCCTCGTTCTCGTACTTGCGGCCCACCATGAAGCCCGTGATGTTCTGCAGGAACACGAGCGGAATCTTGCGCTGGCAACACAGCTCGATGAAGTGCGTGCCCTTCAGCGCCGACTCGGAAAACAGAATGCCGTTGTTCGCGATGATGCCGACCGGGTGGCCCCAGATGTGCGCAAAGCCCGTCACGAGCGTGGTGCCGTAGCGCGCCTTGAATTCGTCGAAAGCCGAGTCGTCCACGATGCGGGCGATCACCTCGCGTACGTCGAAGGGCTTGCGCGTATCCACGGGAATCACGCCGTAAAGGCTCTTCGCGTCGAAGCGCGGCGGCAGCGGCTCGCGCAGCACCACGGGCGGCGTTTTCGTGCGGTTCAGATTGCCGACGATCGAACGCGCAATGGCCAGCGCATGCGCATCGTTCTGCGCGAGATGGTCGACCACGCCGGAAAGACGCGTGTGGACGTCGCCGCCGCCCAGGTCCTCGGCGCTCACTTCCTCACCCGTCGCCGCCTTCACGAGCGGCGGGCCGCCGAGGAAAATCGTGCCCTGGTTCTTCACGATGATCGACTCGTCGCTCATGGCCGGCACATACGCGCCGCCCGCCGTGCACGAGCCCATCACCACGGCGATCTGCGGAACACCCTGCGCCGAGAGATTCGCCTGGTTGTAAAAGATGCGGCCGAAGTGATCGCGGTCCGGAAACACCTCGTCCTGGTTCGGCAGGTTCGCGCCGCCCGAATCGACGAGATACACGCAAGGCAGGTTGTTTTCCTGGGCGATTTCCTGCGCGCGCACGTGCTTCTTCACCGTGACCGGATAGTACGTGCCGCCCTTCACCGTGGCGTCATTGCAGACGATCACGCATTCCTGCCCCGCAATGCGGCCAATACCCGTGATGATGCCCGCGCCCGGTGCGTCGTCGTTGTACATGCCGTAGGCCGCGAGCTGCGAGAACTCCAGAAATGGCGTGCCCGGATCGACCAGTTGCGCAATGCGGTCGCGCGGCAGCAGCTTGCCGCGCGAGAGGTGCTTGTCGCGCGCGGCCTCGCCGCCGCCCAGCGAAAGCTTCTGGATCTTCTCGCGCAGGTCCGCGACGAGCGCTTCGAGTGCCGCGGTATTGGCCTTGAAGTCTTCCGAACGCGGATTGAGCTTCGATTCGATGACCGGCATCCCGTCCTCCCTTCGTTACCGTGAGTTGCTTAGGATTACATCGTTTCCGCGAACAGCTCGCGGCCGATCAACATGCGGCGAATCTCGCTCGTGCCCGCGCCGATTTCGTAGAGCTTCGCGTCGCGCCAGAGACGCCCGACCGGATACTCGTTGATATAGCCGTTGCCGCCGAGGATCTGGATCGCTTCGCCCGCCATCCACGTGGCTTTTTCCGCGGTGTAGAGAATCACGCCCGCGCAGTCCTTGCGCACCTGGCGCACGTGGTCCCGGCCGAGCGTGTCGAGCTGGCGGCCCACCGCGTAGAGATACGCGCGGCACGCCTGGTAGGTCGTATAGAGGTCCGCGACCTTGCCCTGGATGAGCTGGAATTCGCCGATGGCCTGGCCGAACTGCTTGCGGTCGTGGATGTACGGCACGACGGCGTCCATGACCGCGGCCATGATGCCGGTGGGACCGCCCGCAAGCACAGCACGCTCGTAGTCGAGGCCGCTCATCAGCACCTTCACGCCACCGTTGAGCTGGCCGAGGATGTTTTCTTCGGGCACTTCCACGTCCTGGAACACCAGCTCGCCCGTGTGCGAGCCGCGCATGCCGAGCTTGTCGAGCTTTTGCGCAACCGAAAAGCCCTTCATGCCCTTCTCGACGATGAACGCCGTAATGCCGCGCGAACCCGCTTCAGGGTCGGTTTTCGCGTAGACGACCAGCGTGTCGCAATCCGGGCCGTTGGTGATCCACATCTTCGTGCCGTTGAGCACGTAGCGGTCGCCCTTCTTTTCGGCGCGCAGTTTCATGCTCACGACGTCCGAGCCGGCGTTGGGCTCGCTCATGGCGAGCGCGCCGATGTGCTCGCCGGAAACGAGCTTCGGCAGGTACTTGCGCTTTTGCGCCTCGCTGCCGTTGCGGTGGATCTGGTTCACGCACAGGTTCGAATGCGCGCCGTACGAGAGGCCGACCGACGCGGAGGCGCGCGAGATTTCCTCCATCGCGACCATGTGCGCCGTGTAGCCCATATTCGCGCCGCCGTATTCCTCCGAGACCGTCATGCCGAGCACGCCCAGGTCGCCGAACTTGCGCCAGAGGTCCATCGGGAACTGGTCGGTGCGGTCGATTTCGCCCGCGCGCGGCGCGATTTCCTTCGCCGCGAAGCCGGCGATGCTGTCGCGCAGCATTTCGACTTCTTCGCCAAGCGGGAACTGCAAACCGGGTACGTTGCTCATGTGTGTCTCCAGGGAATCTCGAACCGGGCGTAGCTTCGCCCCATGGACGCACATTTCACGCCAGATTTACGTTAACGTCAATAGGTATTTCTGAGTGACGCTCAAGTTACCATGTAGATGAAATTTCCCTGTCTAGCGGCGTTTTTTTCGCGGATAATCCATTCCATCCTGACGTAAATTGAATCAAGCTCAATATGGAAGCCGTTGCCCGGAAAGCCGTCCTGCCCGCGTCGCGCCGCCAGCCGGCCGGCCGCAAGTCGCAGCAGCGCGTGCGCGAGATCCTGCAAGCGGGGCGCGAAGTGTTCTCGGAAAAAGGGTATGCACGCGCCACCACGGCCGAGATCGCCCAGCGCCTCGGTGTCTCCGAGGCGACGGTGTTCAGCTACTTTCGGGGCAAACGGGAGTTGTGCGCCCGCGTGATCGGCGACTGGTATGACGAATCGATCGCCGCGATCGAAGGCGGCCTGCCGCGCGACGGCACCGTGCGCCAGCAGTTCGCATTCATCGTGCGCATGCATCTGCAGTTGATGCTGGAGAGCGGCACCGGCATCTGCGAACTGGTGCTGTCGGAGGGCCGCACGCGGCACCACGATCTGAGCGAAGCGCTCACGGAAATGCAGCGCCGCTACACGGCGCCGCTCATGCGCGTGCTCGCGCGCGGCCAGGAAAGCGGACAGATCCGCAACGACCTGCCGCTGCGGCTGCTGCGCTCGCTGGTATTCGGGCCCATGGAGCATGTGCTGTGGGACGCGACGCTCGCCAACCGCCGCACGGACATCGACGCCACGGCCGAGCGCCTCGTCGATGCACTCTGGTCCGCTCTGCAGCCGCCCAACCTCGAACTCGCCGCGCTCGCGCAGTTCAGCCAGGACGTAGGCGAAGCCGTGCGCCGACTCGAGCGCGAACGCGCCGCGCGCTAGCCGGCGCGCCCTGGCCGGTAGTCAGACCGCCGCTTGCCCGGCCACGCACGCGCTATCTTCGGCCGCCATTCAGGCAGCAACTGCCGCAGATCGACCACGGGAATCAATGTGGCGCGCTGGTTGACGAGCCCGAGCCGATACGGCGGCGCGAGCGGGACCGCCGCGAGCGTCTCGGGCGGGTTGACGACTTCCTGCAAGCCGGCCACCGGCAGCGCGAACCCGGTACGGGCCAGATGGAACGAGCCGTACAGTTCGACGTTCGGACCGGCGGCAAGCGCAGTCCACCGACGAGGCCAGCAGCAGCATCGCGACAAGGCAAGCAAGCGCCTTATTCGTGTCGCAATCCTTATTAATTATGAGAGTACGCCATGGCGCGCCCTGGCGTTGAGGCGCGCACGGTCTACGTCACTCTGACGAAGGGCGTGTGCCCTGAGAAATCGATACGGCGATTTGATTTGTGATGGCGAGGCGAGCCGTCCACGTTCGAATCGGGCACAGGCGGCAAGCGCATCGATATCCAATTATTACAACCGGTCGACGCACGCTCGCGCCTCATTGCGCGCATTTCTGTGAGATATGGAGCGCGAAGCGAGCCGTTGCGCGCCGTACGCACTCCGGGGGCCCTTTGCACCCTGCCAGCCCGACGCCTTCTGTAACAACTCGAAAAATCGGTGCAACTCGCGTAATTGCATTGGTTCCGGCAATGTCATAGCGTTCGATAATTGGCTGGTGCGCGCCGTTGCTCCGGCCTGCCCGTTTCTGGAGATCGTGTGTGAGAAGGTCGAAACTATTTCTCGGGGCCGCTGCGGCCGCGCTTGTCGGCGTGTGCGGCGTAGCACAGGCGGCGCGTGTGGGCGTGTATTTCGGCGCCGGCGTGCCGTATTACTACCCGGTCGCGCCCGCGCCCTACTACTACGCGCCGCCGCCGGCCGTCATCGTCGCGCCGCCGCCGCAGGCGCCCGACTACATCGAGCAGGGCCAGGCCGGCACCCCCGCCATGGACCCGCAGCAAGGCCCCGTCAACGCCGCGCCAGGCGATGCGGCGGGCGACCAGCAGGCAAACGCCGACACCTGGTATTACTGCGACGAGTCGAAAACCTACTATCCGTATGTAAAGCAATGTTCGTCGGGCTGGCGCGCGGTTCCCGCCCAACCGGCGCCGTCGAACTGAACACCTTGAAAATATCGAGCCGCACATGAAATACACGTATCTCGCGCTACTCGCCACGGCGGGGCTGCTGAGCGCATGCGCCGTGACGCCCACGGGGCCGAGCGTGATGGCCCTGCCTGGCACGGGCAAGACCTTCGATCAGTTCCGCGCCGACGACGCGAACTGCCGCCAGTTCGCCTTCCAGCAGGTGGGCGGCGTCACGGCGAACCAGGCGGCGACCGGCGCCGGCGTGGGCAGCGCCGTGGTCGGCACGGCGCTCGGCGCGGCCGCGGGCGCCGCATTTGGCGGCGGCCAGGGCGCGGCCATCGGCGCGGGCGCGGGCCTGCTTGCGGGCAGCGCGGTCGGCATGGGCAACGCACAGGGATCCGCGTGGGACGTGCAGCGCCGTTACGACTACGCTTATCTGCAATGCATGTACGCCACCGGCAACCGCATCCCGGCGCCCGGCAACATGACGATGTCGCAGCCCCAGCAGTTCCAGGCGCCGCAGCAGCAGTTCCAGACCGCGCCGCAACCGCGCTATTTGCCGCCGCCCCCGCCGGGGTCGCCGCCACCGCCGCCGAGCGGATATTGAAGCTGAAGCGGATATAGACCGCACGACAAAGAACGCGAGGCTGACGCATCTGCGCCGGCCTCGCGTTTTGCTTTGGATTCCGAATAACCTGGATCAGTGCGCGTCGTCGAATTCGAGCCCATTGCCGTTCCACACCACACGGCGCTTTTCGCCCGATTGCGGGTCGATGAGCGTCATCTGCTGCGCGGCGTGGACAGGATCGGGTCTCTCATCGCGGCCCGTCGCGGACCTGGACTCGAGCAGCGGCTGCAGCACCGGCGCGAGCGACTTCAGCAGTTGCACCGACAACGCGCTCGTGAACGTATAGCGCGCCGCGTACGGCTCATGCACCCATGCCGTGAGCGTGCCATAGAAGCGGTTGCCGATCACGAACACGAAGGTCGCGCTGCGGTTCACCTTGCGCGATTCGATGAGCCGCGCGCCCGGCGCGTACACGTTGAAGCGCTGGTCGCCGGTACCGGTCTTGCCGTACACGGGCAGCGTCTTGCCGTCGGGGAGCGTCATGCCGTCCGCAAGGCGCTTGGCCGTGCCGCCCTCCACCACCGACGTCAGCAGCTGGCGCACCACTTGCGAAATTTCCGGCGATATCAACGCCTGCGGCTGCGCGGACGCATGCACGAAGTGCGTCTCGTACGGCGTGCCGCGCGCGAAGTCGAGCGACTCGAAGCTATGCGTCGGCAGCTTTTCGCCATTGCTCGAAATCAGGCCGATGAGTTGCGCGAGCGCCGCGGGCCGGTCGCCCGACGCACCGATCGCCGCGCCATAAGAAGGCGTGATGCTGTCGAACGGATAACCGACCGCACGCCATGACTTGCCGATCGCGTCATACGCCCGCAGCTCGATCATGTGGCGAATGCGCCGGTTCTGGGTCGCGTGATACTTCGTCTTGAAGAGCCAGCTGTAGGTGTAAAGACGCGTGTCGCGGCTCTCCTGCTGGACCTGCGCGAGCGTCGCATCCGGGTGCACGCGCATGTAATTCAGCAGCCACAGTTCGAGCGGATGAATGCCCGCAATATAGCCACGGTCATTGAGGTTGAATTTGTCGATGGCGTACTTGTCGTAGTAGTGCGCGAGGTCTTCGTCGTCGAGCCACTGGAACTTCGTGTTCTTGAGTTGCGCGCGCATCTGTGCATCGAACCACGGCAGCTTGCCGTCGGGTTTCACGCTGCGCAGGACGGTCGCAATGCGCGCCGGGCCCTTGCGCGTGTGCTGGAGCAGGATCGCCAGCGCTTCGTCGTTGCTCTTGCCCGCGTAGCGCGTGTAGAAGCGCTTCATATAGACCTGGCTCTCACCATCGGCAAACTGCGTGAGAAAACGCGTGCGCACGACGGGATCGTCGAGCCATTGCGCGGGCGGCCCCGACGTCTGAATCATCTCGTAGTGGACGATATCGCGCATGAGCCGCACGAACACCAGATTCACCGAATGCTGGAAGGCGCGGTGCACGGTCAGAATCTGCGCGTTGTCGCTCGACTCGAAATTATTGAAGCTCTGCGCGCCGCCGCCGGTGTAGAACGTCTCGCCCGGGCTGGCCGAGTACTTGCGCTCGACGGCCGCTTCCAGCATCGAATGCAGCGAGCGGTCGGACGTCTTCGAAAGATAGTCGATCGCCCAGCGCGTGAGCGCATCGCTCGGATCGACTTGCGGCAGCATCGCGCGCAGCGACTTCGCGTCGTCGGCCGCGTAACGCGCGTGCAGCGCGCTCACGATCTGCAGATACGTCACGAGCGTGCGCAGCTTCGCCGTCGACCCCAGATTCAGGCGCGCGCCCGAATTGATGTCGAACGGCTGATTCACGCTGTCCGTCTGCACGCGCACGAGGTTCTCGCCGCTGCTGCGCTCGAACAGCGTGAAGCTATACGCGATCTTCGATGGATCGTCGGCGGGACGCAGCATCTCGAAGCCGACCAGACCCGCCTGGCGCGCGCCGTCCTTCGTGGCGGCGTCGGCGAGGCGGTCGCTCACGGCCTGCTGCACGCTGTCGACGAGCGTAGCCGTGGCGGTCAGATCGAGGCGGTCGAGGTCGTAAAGCGTCTTCAGCCCCAGCGCCTGCATGAGCTGGGTGCGCAGCGTCAGCACCGCCTTGCGCTCCACGAAGGAAACCGGCACGCGCTGCGACGGCTTCGAGCGGTCGAGCGTGAGCTGCGTGGCGAGCGCGGCGTCGCGCAGCGCCGGCGTAATCACGCCGCCGGCGCCGAGCAGGCGGATATAGCTGTCGGTCAGCTTCGCGAGCGCCTCGTTGTTCTTTTGCAGGAAGTACGAAGGCGCGCGCTGGGCGATCAGCAGCGAGAGCACCTGGCGGAACGCCAGCGCCTGCGCGTCGAGCGTCTCGGGCGTCAGCGGCGCGCGCAAGATGCGATTGACTTCGCGGAAGTCGCGGCCATACCAGGCGGCGAGGCCGTCGCCGAGACCGTTGACTTCGCCCACGCCCGGCTTGGCGGAGAGCGGCACCGAATTCAGGTAGTGCACGAGAATCTGCTGGCGCGCGGGCATGGTCTGCGGGCCGTCCAGATAGGCGCGCAGCGACGCGGACGCGATCTGGCGCAGCTTCTCCGGCGGCGTGGAGGTGCGGCCGCCGGTCGAGTGCCGGAACTTCTCGATCTGCGTGGCGAGCGTGCTGCCGCCCGGCGTTTGCTGATGCTGGTTCACGAGGCGCGCACCCTGATCGACGAGCGCGCGGCTAAAGCGTCCCCAGTCGATGGCGGGATTGCGATTCGGCTGGTCCTGGGCCAGCAGGTATTTGTCTTCGATGAAAAGCAGCGAGTCGCGCACCACGGCCGGCACGGCGTCGAAATTCTCGTACGCGCGCTGCGGATAACGCGTATGGAAGAGCGTCGCACCGGAAGCGTCGCGCAGTACGATGCCGGCCTGATCCTTTTCCTCGAACGGCAGGAAAAGCCCCTCGTCGGCGACGGCGATCATGCGATCTGAATCGCGCGCCTGCGCGGCGATCGCGAAACCGCGTTCCGCAAGCCGGTTCTCGAAGGTGGGCAGTTGCGCATAACCGAGCCGCACGTCGTACGGCCCGTTCGTGGTGGGAAAGCGGATGCTGTGGCTCGGCCCGTTCTCGATCGTAAAACCGATGTCGCGCGTAAGTTCGGAGAGGTAGCGCGCCTGCAGGCGCGACGTGTCGATTTCGATCTGAACGATGCGCGCGATGATGACGAGGGCAGCCAGAAACGCGACGACGAATCCCCACTTGACCCACCTGAAGAGTGAGCCAGCGCCAGCGGCGCGAACAGGAAAGCGTACCGATGGGCGGTTCATGCGTATTCTCCTGACGTCACGTCAGATTTCCAGACGGCACCCCTTAAACAGTCTATCTCGCTCCGTAGGTTCTTGCGCGCCAGTATGTAGGCCTTCGCACGCACGTCGCACTGCCGCAACACCGATGCCCGGCGCGTGACAGTTTTGCGGCATTTTGCGCCGGCGCCGTGGCACGGCACATGCTCCCGATATAATGATTGACTATTTCGTTGGATATCGGGAAATATGAAGAAGCTTGCCGTGCCCCTTGCCCTTTCGCTCACGCTCGGCGCGTGCGCGTGGTTTCAGAGCAACCCGGACGCCGGTCAGCCGGTCATCGATTCCACAACCAACCGGTCGGTCCAGGACGTCATCTCGTGCCTGACCGTCGAAGCCTCACGTCACGGCGCCAGCTTCACCACCTCGCCGCTGCCGCAAGGCCAGATGCTCGAATTCGGCGACTCGAACGTCATCAAGGTTCGCACCGACAATGGCGCGACGACCTATCGCTATTACGCCGGCAAACGCCACGCCTCGAACCTGTGGATCGAGGGTGCGAGTAAAACCTGCGCGCCTTGAACGTTTGACAGGCCGTTTTTGCCGGGGCGCCGTCGCGCGGCGTTTCGCGGCGCCCTTCGCGCCCTTTCTATTACAGCCTTTTACATCGATGCGCGCCGTGTAGCGCGCTGACACATTTTCGGCGGGCGTTTTAAGAATCGCTTAAGTCTTCGTCCGCATCATCGCTTCACCTAGAAGAAACGAACGCTGCAGGAGGTTCCGTGAAACAGCAAGACCCGCAAATCCAGGCGACCAGTCAGGTCGACAGCGAGGCCACGCCCGGCGCGAAGCCCGCTCGCCGCACCTTGTTGCGCCGGTTGCTGAGCCACCACGAGCTTGCGACCCTCCTGTTGCTGCTGCATGCGCCGATCGACGCGCACGCCAAACCGGAGATTCCGATGCTCAAGGAAGCCGGCCTCGTCGAGCAGGTGCAGGACGACGCCGGCGACCCGCGCATCCGCCTCACATCGGAAGGCAACGCCGTGCTGCAAGGACTCGGCCTCGCGCCCTGAGGTTGCCGCGCGCGGCGCGCGACGCACCAGACAAAAAAGACGGCGGCACGCCATGCGTGCCGCCGTCTTTTTTTATCGAACTACAGAATGAATCGAAGCGCCTCGACTCAAGCCGACTCGAGTTCCGCGTCTTCGGCGGCGAGCGCCTCATGTTCGTCCTGCAGGCACAGCAGCCGGTAGCCGCTTTTGTAGACCGGCTGCAGCCGAAAGCCGTTCGGCGTGTCGATCTCCAGCAGCAGCCGCAGTCGCGACACGTGGCTGTCGATCGTGCGGGTCAAGGTCTGCAACTCGCGCCCCCACACCATCGCGTAGATGTGATCGCGTGAGAGCACGCGCCCGATATTCGAGAAGAACAGCGCCGCCAGCCGGTATTGCGTAGTCGAAAGCAGCACAGGCTTGCCGTGCACGCTGACCGCCTGATGCCGCAAGTCGAAGTGGTAGGCGCCGGCGTCGATCGTCAGGTTCTCGAAGCGGTCGGGAAACGCGCGGCGCAGGAGCGCATGCACGCGCGCGCGCAGCACCGAAGGACAGACCGGCAAGCACACGTAGTCGTCGGCGCCGATAGAAAACGCTCGCACCACGTTCTCGTCGGAAGCGTCCTCCGAGACGAACAGCACCGGTATCTGGCTGCCGTTCACGGCCCGCAAGGTTCTCAGCAGCTCCGCGCCGGCGATTTGCGAGCCCTGCCAGTCGAGCAGGAGCATATCGACCGTCGATGCGGCCAGCGTCCTGGCAAGCAAGAGTGCGTCGCCGGACGCAACGCAGGCGTGACCGCATTGCGTCAGCACGCGCTCGAGCTGCTGGCGATGGTCAGCGTCGCGCTGGAGAATCGCGATGCGCATGGTGGGGGCCTCTGCTGGATCGATGATGAAACCGGGCAATTTTGTGGATATGTGCAAAATCTGCCCATCGGACGATTCCGAATTCCAGAGCGCTTCACCGTTCTCCCACAGCGGCGCGGGAGCGTCCCGACGGGCCACGCGTCTGGCAGCTCGCAGGCTTCCTGTAGAATCGCGCTCTGGCCTGAAGTCGTCGCACGTCTGCCCACCCTCGCGGACGCGCTGTTGCCGCGCCCCACCCTTGCGCCCGCCTATCCGACGACCGCCGCCCCGCGCCACGCGCGCACCAGGCAAATTCGGCCATCACGGACGTCCACACGCGTTCCGCACGCGCTACATACAACGTCGTACATAACAACACCCTGGTTTTTCGGAAATGCAAGCAACAGAAATTGGCGTGCGCACGCCTGCCGCTGCGCGCGCGCTCACCCGCAGCGACTACAAGACGCTCGGGCTCGCCGCACTCGGAGGCGCCCTCGAGTTCTACGACTTCATCATCTTCGTGTTCTTCGCGCCGGCTATCGGCCAGTTGTTCTTCCCCGCAACGATTCCCGACTGGCTGCGCCAGCTGCAGACTTTCGGCATCTTCGCGGCGGGCTACCTCGCGCGGCCGCTCGGCGGCATCGTCATGGCGCACTTCGGCGACCTGCTCGGCCGCAAGCGCATGTTCACACTCTCCGTGCTGCTGATGGCGCTGCCCACGCTCGCCATGGGCTGCCTGCCCACCTACGCGACGATCGGCGTGCTCGCGCCGGTGCTGCTGCTCGCGCTGCGCGTGCTGCAAGGCGCGGCCGTGGGCGGCGAGGTGCCGGGCGCGTGGGTGTTCGTCTCCGAGCACGTGCCGCGCCGCCATACCGGCTATGCATGTGGCACGCTCACAGCGGGCCTCACGTTCGGCATCCTGCTCGGCTCGCTGATCGCCGCGGCGGTCAATCATCACTACGCCCCGGGCGACATCGCCGCCTATGCCTGGCGCATCCCGTTCCTGATTGGCGGCCTGTTCGGCATGTTCTCGGTGTATCTGCGCCAGTGGCTGCACGAAACGCCCGTGTTCGCAGAGATGAAGGCGCGCAAGTCGCTCGCCGACGAAATCCCGCTCAAGGCCGTGCTGCGCGACCACGGCCGCGCCGTGATCGTCTCGATGCTGCTCACGTGGATGCTTTCGGCCGCCATCGTCGTCGTGATTCTCATGACGCCGCCGCTCCTGCAGAAGCAGTTCCATCTCGACGCCACCACGTCGCTGCTCGCGAACTGCGTCGCGACGCTCTTCCTCACGGCGGGCTGCGTGAGCGCGGGCGCGCTGGCGGACCGCTTCGGCGCGCGCCGCGTGCTCGCCATCGGCGGCATTGCCCTCGCCATTGCCTACTACACGCTGTTCCGCCAGATCGCCGTGGACAGCTCGATGCTCATGCCGCTTTATGCGCTCTGCGGGCTGCTGGTCGGCACGATCGGCGCGGTGCCCTACGTGATGGTGAATGCGTTCCCGCCCGTGGTGCGCTTCTCGGGCATCTCGTTCTCGTACAACGTCGCGTATGCCGTGTTCGGCGGCCTCACGCCGATCGTCGTCGCGCTGCTGATGAAGTCGGCGCCGCTCGCGCCCACTTACTATGTGGCCGCGATCTGCGTGCTCGGTGCAATCACGACGCTGTTCTTCAAGGACCCGCAACGGGAGGAGTAAGTGCGCCGCGGTGCGCACCGAATGCGCAGGGGACGGTCGCCACTGGTCCGGCACCATTTTGCCGCCGGCTTCGATGTTTCACCTCACGCTGAAACGTCGAAGCCGACGAGCGCCCTACCATGGGCGCATGAATACCTCACACCCCACCCCCGTCCATTTCACGCCCGCGCTCACGCGTATCGTCGCGACCGTCAGCGTCGGGTTCGTCGTCACGCAGCTCGACGTCACCATCGTCAATATCGCGCTCGCGCGCATCGCAACCGATCTCCATGCGAGGGTTGCGGGCCTGCAATGGATCGTCGACGCCTATACGCTCGCCTTCGCCGTGCTGATGCTCTCAGGCGGCGTGCTCGGCGACCGCTACGGGGCGCGCCGCCTCTACGCCATCGGGCTCGTGGTGTTCGCGCTCGCCTCGCTGGCCTGCGGGCTCGCGGCCAATCCGGTCATGCTGATCGCCGCCCGCGCGCTGCAGGGCGCGGGCGCGGCGGCCATGCTGCCCAATTCGCTCGCGCTGCTCAACGAAGCGTGCCGCCACGACCGGGCGCTCAGGGCGCGCGCAGTGGGTTTCTGGACCGCCGCCGGCGCCATCTCGATCGCCGCCGGCCCGGTGGTGGGCGGACTGCTGATCGCGGCGTTCGGCTGGCGCAGCATTTTCCTCGTGAACCTGCCGCTGTGCGCGGCAGGCCTGTGGGCCGCGCTCGCCTGGATTCCCGCGCCGCGCCGACATGTGCACGATGCCAGCGCCGTCGGCGCACCCGCCGTGCGCAGCCTCGACGTGCGCGGCCAGCTGCTCGCCATCGTGGCGCTCACGGCCTTTACAGGCGCCGTGATCGAATGGCGGCCGCTCGGCTTCACGCACTGGGCCGTGGCGGGCGGCTTTGCGCTCGCCCTCGTCGCAGGTTTTGCGTTCGTCTCGCTCGAAGCGCGCGCACACGACCCCATGGTGCCGCTCGGCATGCTGCGCAACCGCACGTTCAGCGCGGCGGTGCTGTTCGGTATCTGCGTGAATCTCACCTATTACGGCACGGTGTTCGTGCTCGCGCTCTATCTGCAGCATGCGCGGGGCGAGACGCCGTTGCAGGCGGGCCTCGCGTTCATCCCGCTCACCGGCGGCTTCCTGCTCTCGAACCTCGTGAGCGGCCATGTGGTGGCGCATTACGGCACGCGTCGGCCGATGATCATCGGCGCGCTGATCGCGGGGGCCGGCTACGCGCTCTTGATCAGCGTGGACGCCTCGACGCCGCTCGCCTTCGTGCTGCTCGCCTTCCTGCTGATTCCCTCCGGCATGGGCCTGGCGGTACCGGCGATGACGACGGCCGTGCTCTCCTCGGTGGAGCCGGCGCGTGCGGGGACGGCCTCGGCGCTGCTCAATACGGCGCGTCAGGCGGGCGGTGCGGTGGGGGTGGCGGCGTTCGGCGCGCTCGCGGGCGGGGCGGGCGCGGCGCAGGTGGTGGCCGGCCTGCGCGCGGAAACCGCGGTCTCGACGGCGCTCCTGCTCACGGCGGCCGGGCTGGCCTGGTTCGTGAGGACAGAGCCGGCGCATGCGGGCGTCCGCCGCGCCGCGCCGGCGCGCGTGAACGAATCCGAATCTCGCTGAGACAACCGCGAGCCGGCGTGCGGCACTACAGCGACGCCTCCTGGATCGCGCCGGAGTCGATTGCGCGGGCGATCAAGCCATCGTCCTGCGCCTTGCGAATGGCGTGAGCGATCAGCTGGTCGGGCTCCTCGAGCTCAGCCTTGAGCGTGCCGATGAGCCCGGAGGCGTCGAGGATCACCAGCGTCTTCGCGGTATCCGCATAGCTGATGAACACGCGCCGCGTGCCGTCTTCCGCAAGACTCGCGCAGAACTGCCCGGTCTTGCCTGCCACGTTGAAGTCGAAGTTCTGTATCAAGGCCTGCTCCCTCTACACCCGGTTGCCCGGTGGTTGCAATTCGACACTCGCCTCGCCACGCGAAGGCGTCAGCCTCGCAGGCCGCCGCTGCGCGGCGCGCGCAGACCATCAATGGAAGCACGTCCCGCGCCCGTCACGGTCAGCAGCAGGAAACCGCCCGCGATCGCCACGTTCTTCCAGAAATGAATCACCGCCTCCTGTTGCGCCGCGGCCTGGGTCATGTTCCAGAAGTCATGGCCGAGTATCGCCGTGACGATAGCGTACACGGCAAGCAAGAACGCAACCGCACGCGTGCGCACGCCCAGCACGATCGCAATGCCGCCGAGCAGTTCGACGGCGGTCGCCACGATCGCTCCATACGTGGCATACGGCACGCCCTTCGAGTGCAGGTAGCCGACGAACCCCGCGTATCCCAGCAGCTTCATGGCACCGCCCCAGAGAAACAGAATGGCGAGCGCGATGCGAGCGATGAAGATGATGAAGGAATCGGCGGGACGGGTCATGGAGGGCTCCGGTATGCAATATCGGAATGACCGCGGGGCGCACGCTCAGTTCCCTCGACGTGAGGCGGCAGTGGCAGACGAGGCGGCACGCGGAACGGCGCGCCATGCGCCGGAGCGCAACGAACTAATTCGGGAATTGATTCGGAATGCTATGGAATTTGGCTGACCTGCCTTGTCGCGATCCGTTCGCGACGCACTCGCGCAATTGCGCAAACCGACGCGGTGCTGGCACGCTCAATGCTTGTGATGCATGCCGTGCGGCCGATGCGCGTCGAGCCAGCGAGTCAGGCGCGCCTCGAGCGTGCCTCTGCTGCGGCGCGACACGGCCCACATGGCCGCACACACCAGCAACATGACGCCTGGTCCGAGCAGATAAGCAGCAACGGTTTCCCTCATGGCAGTCTCCTCTGCGCGACGCCACAGTCCGTGAGAATTTTTATTCTAGGCGATAGCACGGCACACGGTAAACGTCGTCCACGAATGCAGCAGGAGCGTAAACCCGAGGTTTTCATATATCCGTTGCCGGCCGCTTCTTTACCTCAGACGTAATCGCCTTGCTCACGCGTTTCGCTAGAATCGCCAGCATGAACACGCTCGCTTCCCTCCTCCCCGCCGCGCCGTCCGGCGCCGGGCGCCCCAGCGTCGGCGAGATGCTGCGCGACTGGCGCATGCGCCGGCGCATGAGCCAGTTGCTGCTCGCAACCGAAGCCGAGATTTCGACGCGCCATCTGAGCTTCGTCGAATCGGGCCGCGCGCTGCCGAGCCGCGAGATGGTCATGCATCTGGCGGAGCAGCTCGATGTGCCGCTGCGCGAGCGCAACGCGCTGCTCGTGGCGGCGGGCTATGCGCCGCTCTATCGCGAGCGCGCGCTCGACGACCCGCAGCTCGCCGCCGCGCGCGAGGCGGTCGATCTCGTGCTGCGCGGTCACGAGCCCTATCCCGCCGTGGCCGTGGACCGTCACTGGAATATCGTCGCGACGAATGGCGCGCTCGCGCCGCTCATCGGCGACGCTTCGCCTGCGCTGCTCGCCGCGCCCATCAATGCGCTGCGGCTTTCTCTGCATCCCGAGGGCATGGCGCCGCGCATCGTCAACTGGCATGCGTGGCGCGCGCATCTGCTCACGCGCCTGCAACGTCAGATCGACGCGAGCGCCGACCCCGCGCTCGCCGCGCTGCATGAGGAACTCGCAGCGTATCCCACGCCGCCGGGCGTAGCGAACGCGAGCGCCGAGCCGATCATGCATCACATTGCCGTGCCGCTGCGCGTGCGCACGGTGCTTGGCGAGCTGGCGTTCTACAGCACGACCACTGTGTTCGGCACACCGGTCGACATCACGCTTTCCGAACTGGCCATCGAAGCGTTCTTTCCCGCCGATCCGCACACCGCTCAGGCATTGCGCAATCACGCGCCTTGACGCGCGGAAGGCGGCCGCGCCGGGTGCGCCGGACAATATGTCGGGCACGTGAAACGAGCGGGAATAATCATTCCAGATTCATGCGCACGCAACGATCGCACAATTCGGAGCGCAGCAAAGTATCAGGACGATGCAAATCTCAATCAATTACAAAAGAATCGCGCGTCTTTTTGCACCTGATTTACGAGTCATTTCCAGATCGATGATGCAATCGCGAGAAAACCACGCTCTGCTCAAGCGAGCGATTCACCCATGAATTCATGGGGATTTCCTTCGTTGACAGACCGTCACGTGGTGGGGCCTGTCGTGACCGGCATCGTAGGGCTGGCAGGCGGCCTGGGCGGCTTTCTGCTGCCGATTCTGTTCGGCATCCTGCTCGACTGGCTCAAGATCCGTTCGAGCTGCTTCATGCTGCTCTACGGCATCGTGTGGGTCTCGCTGATCCTGCTTTACATCTCCGAAGTCAAGCGCACGCCGATTCTAGGCGAACCCAGCGCCTGAGCGGCGCAGCGCTGCCCTGCAGTTCGGGCGTCGTGGCGGCGGCTCAGGCCGCCGCTTTCGCGGGCTCCGGGTCCGCCGCGGTAACGACCAGCACGCTGCACGACACGCGGTCGAGCAGCAGGCGGTCGTCGCGCCCATCCCACCAGCGTTTGAGCGGTCCACGCCGGTGGTGCGCCACCACGATGAGATCGGGCTGCAGTTCCGCACAGTAGCTTGCGATCACGTCGATCGGCCGGCCCACCACGAAGTGCCCCGTCGCCACGAGTCCCTTGTCCTGCAGGCACGCCACTCCGTCACGCAGAATCTCGCGCGCCGCTTCTTCCGCGGCTTCGAACGGCACGGCGGCGGCGATGTCCGTCCCCCATTGCAGCGGCGCCTGGTCGAGCACGGCCAGCAAATGCGTTTGCGCGTGGCATTCGCGCGCAAGGTCGGCGCCCTCACGCAAAGCCCGGCGGCCTTCGCGCGTTGCGTCGTAACACAGCAGAATCCTGTTGAACGAGGCCATGATCCCTCCCCCGATGATTTCCGGCGCCGGGCGGGCGAACGCGCCATACCCGCAATGCCGCTTTTATTTATATCACGTCGCGATATAACTGGCACATCGGCAGTCGCTGTATACGGTATAGAAGGTGCGACGGTTATCGACAACGACTTTGAACTCGCCAGGCTGCCCTTCACCCGCGTATCGTCGGCGCGCGGGCCGGTCTGTTTACTGGGCGCCGCTCCCATCGAAGTAGTGCCCTGGCTGACCTGAAGCGGCAAAAAAACCCGCCCCACCCGGATTGCGTCTCGCCAGCGGCTCGCAAACGTTTCGCAAGTGCGATCTTCGCGCAATATCCAGCCTGCATATTTTCCAGAAACCAACGGTGTGCCCCACCGTCTGCACTCGTAACATCTCAGTTACACATTGCCCTGTTACAGGTCGTCAGGGTCGAAACACCTGTTACAAACTCAATAGTCATAGGTATTAATCCGCAGTGCCGTATTTTTTACCTGTCAACCCAACTCCTTTCTAAACGTTTATTCCACCGGGCGGCGTTTTTCGTCCTTCGGCGATTCGTTGCGCAGGCACCGGAGATCTGGCGAAAACCCTGATAAACCAAGGTGCTACGGCCTGTTTGAGCGCCCCGGTCAGTGTCGCGACCGCTTGTCGCCAGCCACATATCAAATTGCAGCAAAACTTACCGAAAATAATTTACAACAGTACGATTATTTTTGATCCGAGGGATTGATTTCTGAGATAAGCCCTCATACAATTCCCTCCAAGGTTGTTACGAGATGTAACAACCTGTATCAAAGAGTCAGATCGAGCCAAAGAGCGAAGATCGACCACAAGACCAGAAAAGATACAACGGCGAAAAAGGCCGGGGGGTTAAATTCGGGGCTTCGGAAACTAGAGAAATGGACCGCAGCAGCGAGACGCTGGAATCTATCCGCGAAATTAATTTGTCGTATCTGATGCTCGCACAGCGCATGCTGCGCGAGGACAAGCCAGTCGGCATGTTCCGACTGGGACTGTCGTCGGAACTGGCCGATCTGCTTGGCGCTCTGTCGCTCGCGCAGATCGTCAGGTTGGCCTCTTCCGACCAACTTCTCTGTTTTTTCCGCTTCGACGATCATGCGATGTTGTCCGCGCTCACGCAGACTTCGAAGCATGCCGACGTGGCGGCTACCCATGCGGCCATCCTGCTTGCAGGACAGCCGGCTGGTCAATTCGCCTGAGGGTGACGTCCATGACTACGCGGCGCAGCCTCACCGAAGACGCTCAGGAAGTATTCCGCGCGATCGCACTGATCGAACTGGGCGCACGCATGCAGGTGCTCGAAAGCGAACTCACGCTCTCGCGCGACCGCATGATCCGCCTGTATCGCGAGATCCGTGGCGTATCGCCGCCCAAAGGTATGCTGCCGTTCTCGGCGGACTGGTACATGACGTGGCTGGCCAACATCCACGCCTCGCTGTTCTATAACACGTACCTGTTCCTCAAGAACGAAGCGCGTTGCTCGCATCTCGACGCGCTCACCAAGGGGTTCCGGCTGTATCTGGAACATTGCCGCCACAGCGGGGCCGAGCCGGCGCTCGACCTCACGCGTGCGTGGACCCTGGTGCGATTTTTCGATGCCGATATTCTGCAGTTGACGCCTTGCTGCCGTTGCGGCGGCAAGTTCGTCGCGCATCGCCACGACCTTCAGCACAACGTCGTGTGCGGCGCATGCCAGCCTCCTTCGCGAGCCGGCAAGACGAAAAAGGCGGCTGCAGCGCGACGGGGCGCCGAGCAGACCGAGAGCGACCTTCCGGTAGTCGTAACATCGGATGGCATTGCCGAGGCTGCGTAAGCGTAGGAGAGCAGATCCGGACTAACCGGACGCGAGACCAAGACGCGAACCCGTCCGGTGCCTGAGCGCACCGGACGGCGAAGCGCTTTCTGATTGCCGCCTTGGCTTGCTGCCTGCATGGCGCGCGCCTGTTACACCTTTCCCTTCTTTAGCTTCCGCCGAACGTCTGCCAGACGAGCCACAGGTTCGCCGCCGAGATCACGACGAACAGGAACCACGCCAACAGCCGCGTGGGCAGCCGGTTCACGAACTCGCCCATCAGCGCACGATCGTTCGTCATGCGAATGAGCGGCCAGAGCGCGAACGGCAACTGCAGACTCAGCACCACCTGGCTTGCCACCAGCAGCTTGCCCACCGCGCCGTTGCCGAGCAGCGCGACGCCCGCGAAGGCGGGGATCAACGCGAGCACGCGCGTAATGAGTCGCCGCTGGTAGCACGGAATCTTCATCCGCAGGAAGCCTTCCATGATGACCTGGCCCGCCACCGTGCCCGTGAAGGTCGAGCTTTGCCCGGAGGCAAGCAGCGTGATCGCGAACAGCACCGCCGCCGCGCCCGTACCGACGATCGGCGCGAGCAGCTTGTAGGCCTGTTCGATATCGGTGACCTGGGTGTGCCCGTTGGCGTGAAAGGCCGCCGCGGCCAGAATCAGGATGGCCGCGTTGATGAGCAACGCGATCAGCAGCGAGACGATCGTGTCGAGGCGCGACAAGCCGATGGCCTGCGCGAGGCTCGCACGGTCGCGCTTGACGGCGCGCGTCTGCACGATCGACGAATGCAGGTAGAGGTTGTGCGGCATGATGGTCGCGCCGAGAATGCCGATCGCCAGATACAGCGGCTCCGCCGAGGAAATGGCGTGCCACGACGGCACCGCGCCCGCGAATACCGAGGGCCAGTGCGGCTTCACGAGCGCGAGCTGGATCACATAGCCGAGGCCTATCGTGGCGATAAGGCCGGCCATGATCGCCTCGAGCGAGCGGAAATTCTTGCCCTTCAAGCCGAGCACGATGAGCGTATCGAAGGCCGTGAGCACCACGCCCACCATCAGCGAGCAGCCCAGCAGCAGGTGAAACGCGAGCGCGCCGCCCAGCACCTCCGCAAGATCGCAGGCGATGATCGAAAGCTCGGCAAGCACCCACTGGCCGAGCACCACGGGCCTCGAATAGCGCTCGCGCGAAAGCTCCGCGAGATCGCGCTGCGTGACGATGCCAAGACGCATGGAAAGGCATTGCAGCGCGATCGCCGCGAGGCTCGAAAGCACGACCACGAACAACAGGCTGTAACCGAAGCGCGAGCCCGCCTCGATGTCGGTGGCCCAGTTGCCCGGGTCCATGTAGCCGATCGACACCAGCAGGCCCGGGCCCGCGAATTGCCAGAACTTCTTCCAGAACGGCGCGCGCGGCGAAACCTCGATGCTGCCCTGCACTTCGGACGGGCAAAACGGCGCCGTCGCCGTAGTCGGTAGTCGGAATTCCAACGCTTCGATCCTCAAGGGTTGACGCGTCGCGGCACGTGACGCGATCGGGCCCTCAAGTGTACAGCGTCGGCTGCGGCACTTCTCTCAAGAGCGTATAGCGGCCCACGTCGCGCAGGCGGTAGTCGAGCGGATCGTGCAGCGTATGCACGCGCGCATTGCGCCAGAAGCGGTCGAGCGCGAGCGCCGCCCCCGTGGCGCGTGCGCCGCACGCTTCGAAGAGCTGCTCGCCGCCCTGGAGCGCGGCGCGGTGCGCGACGATCTTCGCCTCCGAAATCGCGAGCGAGACTTCGGCGCGCGTGGTCGTGCTCAACGCCTCGCCTTCGTCCCACGCGGCGTCGAGCAGCGCAGCCGCGCGATCCGCGAGCACCGCCGCCGCGAGCGACTGCACGCGCATTTCGCCGAAGCGCTGCTGCAGGAACGGGTCGTCGGCCACGTGCTGCACGCCCGAGTTGACCCACGGGCGGCCGTTCGCGAGCACGTAGGCGCGCGCTTCCTCGAGCGCGCCTTCGGCCAGGCCCACAAAGAGATTCGTCAGCACGCCTTGCGAGACCAGCGTGCGCAACGTGGCGCGCGGCGTGTCGGGCCGCTGTAGCACTTCGGCGGCGCGCACTTCCACATTCTCGAACGATACCGTGCCGCTATCGGTCTGACGCTGGCCTATCGGGTCCCAGTCGTCGTGCACCGTGATCCCGGCGCGCGTGGTGGGAACGACCGCGAACACCGGGCTGCCCGTGGCAGGATCGTGCGCGCTCACGGTCATCATCTGCGAACCGTAGGTGCCCGAACAGAATCCCTTCCTGCCATGCAGACGCCAGCCTCCTTCCCTGTCCGGCTGCGCGACGAGCCGCGTGTCGATCGGATTCACGGCATTGCCCCACCACCAGCGATGCTCGACGGTGCCTTGCAGCCAGTTCGTGCGCTGCGCCGCGCTGCCCCATAATGCGACGCTCGCCACCTGCAGGCACTGAAAGCCGAGCAGATGCGCAAGCGCGCTGTCGACGCGAGCGAGCGCGCGGATCGTCGCGTAGATATCGCTCCAGCGCACGCCATCCCGACCGAACTGCCCGCCGAATTCGCGCGGCACGGCGAGCGTGAGCAGCCCGGCATCCGCAATGCGCTGCTTTTCGGCGGCTGCGTGGCCGCCTGCGAGATCGCGTTGCGCCGCGTTCGCGCGCAGCGCTTCGAGCAGCGCGGCGAAACGCGCGTCCTGTTCCTGCCCGCGTGGGCGCTGTGCTTCGTTCATACCCATAGTTCCCGAATGTGATGCCCGAAAAGCGAAGCGCGCAGCAAGGGGGCTGCGCGCGTCATGTCGAACAGCTCGCGCCGTTCAGGTTCGCCGCAAAAGACGCCGCACCAGCGTGTCGCCCGTGAACTGCACCGCCGCGACGATCGCGATCAGCAGCACGATCACGGTGACCATGACCGTCGTGTCGAAGCGTTGATAGCCGTAGCGTATCGCGAGATCGCCGAGACCACCCGCGCCGACGGCGCCTGCCATCGCCGAGGAGCCGATCATCGCCACCACGGTGATCGTGAAGCCGCCGAGCATGCCGGGCAGCGCCTCGGGCAACAGCACATGCCAGACGATATGGCGGCGCTGCGCGCCCATGGCCTGGGCCGCCTCGATCAAGCCGCGATCGACTTCGCGCAAGCTCACCTCGGCCACGCGCGCGAAGAACGGAATGGCCGCAATGGAAAGCGGCACCACGGCGGCCCACACGCCTATCGTCGTACCAACAAGGAAGCGCGTGAGCGGCAGCAACGCGACGAGCAGGATGATGAAAGGCGTGGAGCGGAACGCATTGACGAGCGCGCCCAGCGTGGTGTTGAGCGCGGGCCGCTCCAGGATGCCGCCGCGCGCGGTAGTGACGAGCAGCAGCGCGATGGGAATACCGATCAGGAGTGCGAATATCGCCGATACGCCGACCATCAGCAACGTGTCGCGAATGCCTTCGAGGAGTTCGGTGATCCACACGTCAGACATAGCCCAGCACCTCCACGCGGCTCGCATGACCACGCGCGCGCTCGGCGAGCGAAGCGGCCTCGGCGGCGTTTAGCACCGGCGCGGAAACGACCAGCCGCCCTTGTGCGCGCCCCTGGATCCGCTCGATACCGCCATGCACGAACCGCACGCCCTGCGCGCCGAACGCCTGCGCGAGCGTGGCGAGGTCCGGCTCTTGCGCCGTTTCGCCGGTGAAGCGCACGTCGAACAGCGCGTGCGCGCCCGCTTGCGGCGTACCCTGAATACGCGCCGCCAGGTCGTCAGGCAACTCGTGGCCGGGCGTGTGCAGAAGCGCGCGCGTCGCCTCGTGCCGGGGATCGCCGAACACGCGCCACACGGGCCCCTGCTCCACCACCTCGCCGCGCTCGATCACCGCGACCGTGTCGCAAACGTCGCGGATCACCTCCATCTCGTGCGTAATGAGCACGATGGTGACGCCGAGCCGCCGGTTGATATCGCGCAGCAGCGCGAGTATGGCGCGCGTAGTTTCCGGGTCGAGCGCCGACGTCGCCTCGTCGCAGAGCAGGATATCGGGCTCGTGCACGAGCGCGCGTGCAATGCCCACGCGCTGCTTCTGGCCACCGGAAAGGCGCGCGGGCCACGCGTCGCGACGTTCGCTCAAGCCGACGAGATCGAGCAGCACGTTCACGCGCGCCTCGATGTCGGCCTTCGGCACACCCGCGATTTTCAGCGGCAGTGCGATGTTGTCGTGCACGGTCTTGGCGGAAAGCAGATTGAAGTGCTGGAACACCATGCCGATGCGCCGCCGCAGCGCCACCAGGGCGCGTTCGTCGAGCGCGCCCACGTTCACGCCGTTCACCCGCACGCCGCCGCTCGTGGGCTTTTCGAGTCCGTTTACGAGCCGCAGCAGCGTGGACTTGCCCGCGCCGCTGCGCCCGATGATGCCGAACACTTCGCCGCGCGCCACCTGCAAGTCGACGCCCGCAAGCGCCGCCGGCGCGCCTGGCGCGTAAGTCTTGCCGACGTTTTCGAACACCACTGCGGGCTGCGATGCATTGGCATTGCCCTGCGCCTCGCCCGCCGCCGGCCCCGCCTCGATAAAGCGCGCCGTCCCGAACCATTTCATCATCGCTGCTCCTCGTGCGTGAATTGCGCGTTACCAGGCGACCGCGTAGAGGTTGCCGAAGGCCTTGTCGAGTTCCTTGCGCACGGCCGGCGAATGCTGGTAGATGTCGATGAACTTGCGGATGCGCGGATCGTTCACGCTCTCGGGCCGCACCACGAACTGGATCGCAAACGCCTTGTTTTCCACGCCGTCGAAGAGCAGCGCGCTGTTCGGATCGGTGGTGCCCGCGAGCTTGATGAAGCTCGGGTAGCCTTGCGCGAGATCGACGTCATCGAGCGAGCGCGCCAGTTGCGACGCTTCGAGCTGCACGATCTTGAGGTGTTTGGGATTGGCAACGATGTCGAGCGTCGTGGCGCGATAGTCGACGCCAGGCTTGAGCTTGATGAGGCCCGCGCGCTGCAGCAGCAGGAGGCCGCGGCCGCCGTTCACGGGATCGTTCGCGATGGCGACCGTCGCGCCATCCTTCAGGTCTCCGAAGCGTTTCACCTTCTTCGAATACAGGCCGATCTTCATGATGGTGCCCGGCGCGATGGCGACGAACCTGTAGCCGCCCTGCTGTTCGGCGTTTTCCAGAAACGGCTTGTGCTGAAAGTAGTTGGCGTCGATATCCTTGTTCGCGAGCGCGGCGTTGGGCGTATTCCAGTCGGTGAATTCGACGATCTTCACGTCCACCCCCTGCGCCTTCGCCTCGCGCGCCGCCTCCTGGAGCGCGGGCGTTTGCGGCGTGGTGGCAATGCCGATCTTGAGCGTCGCGGTGTCGGCGTGCGCATCGAGCGCCGCCGCCGCGAGCGACACGGCGATTGCCGTCAGCAGACCGAAGCGCTGAAAAAAGGAAGGGCGCCCCACGGCGCGCACGGCACGGATCATCGCGTTCCCCGGATGGAAGTTGGACTTCGTTCAGTGAGGAGCGACGCGATGAGGGCCCATCGCGTTGGCTCCAGATGGGTCCAGACGATGATAGGGGCGCGGCGCGGCCGGGTCTACGAAGCGATTGAGCAAAGGAAATCGCCACCTGCGATATGCACAGGCGGCGAGCGTTGCGGCTTTTTACGCGGGGTTAGACCCGCGCTTGAACGCGCGGTCTAGCGCGCCGCGAGCGGCGCCGGCGGTGGCGGCGTAGCGTCGCCGGGCTTCGCGTTGCCCCAGCCGCCGCCCAGCGCGCGGATCAGGTTGACGGTCGCCACCGCCTGCGAGCCCTGCAGATGGCTGGCCTGCAGTTGCGACACGAGTACCGTCCGTTCGCTATCGATCACGTTCAGATAGCTGACCTCGCCTTCCTCATACTGCGTGCGCGAAAGCTGCGCCGACTGCTGCGAAGCGCCCACCGCGTCGTTCTGCTCGCGGATCTGGTCGTCGAGCAGGCGCAGGTCGGAGAGATTGTCCTCGACCTCGCGGAACGCCACGAGCACCTGCTGACGGTATTGCGCAACATCTTCTTCATACTTCGCGCGCGACTGGGCGAGATTCGCCTTGCGCCGGCCACCATCGAACAGCGGCAGCGTGAGCGCCGTACCCGCGAGCGGCCCAAGCAGGAACGCACGGCTCGACCACATGAACAGGTCGCCGAGCGTGGCCGACTCGAAGCCCGCAGCACCCGTAATATTGAGTTGCGGGAAGAACGCCGACTTCGCGAGGCCCACGCGTGCGTTCGCGGCCGCCATCGCGCGCTCGGCGGCGGCCACGTCGGGGCGACGCTCCAGCAGCGTGGAGGGCAAACCCGGCGGCACCTGGACGACGACCGGCGCGAGCGGCGTTTCGGGGAACGTGAAGTCCGCGGGCGCCTTGCCGAGCAGGATCGCGAGGCTGTGCTCCGAAGCCGCGCGCTGACGCGCGACGCCCACCGCGTCGGCACGCGCGCTCGCGAGTTCGTTGCGCGCCTGGGCTACGTCCAGTGCGCTGATGTCGCCTTCCTTGAAGCGGCGCTCGACGAGCTTGAGTGCGTCTTCGCGCAGCGCCACCGTGCGGCGGTACAGATCGACGTCGGAGTCGAACTGGCGCAGCTGGAAGTAGTTCTGCGCGACATCGGCCTGCAAGGCGAGCTGCACCGAGAGGAACAGCGCTTCGCTTTGCTGGGCGTCCGCCTGCGCCGCGTGAACGTTCGAGCTCACCCGGCCGAACAAGTCGACTTCATAGCTTGCCGTAGCCTGTGCGCGCCACAGCGTTTGAGCGGGCACGTTGTAATTTTGCGGGAAATACAGCGAAGCCGGCGAGGCACGCTGATAGGTCGGGCCGAAGCCCGCATCGATCGACGGGAACCACGAGGCGCGCGCGGCCTGCGTCACGGCGCGCGCCTGCTGCACGCGCGCGGCGGCCGCCTTGAGGTCCTGGTTCGCTTCGAGCGCCTGCTGCTCGAGCTTGTCGAGCGTCGCGTCACCGAACACCGTCCACCATTCGCCGCGATGTGTGTCGTCAGCGGGCTGCGCGGGCGTCCACGTGCCCACGTCGTGCGGATTCGTGCTCTGCGTTTGCTGCGGCGCTTCCTTGTAGGCCGTGGGAACGGCTGCGTCGGGCACCTTGTAGGTCGGCTCGACCGAGCATGCCGCGAGCCAGGCAAAGAGCGCGACGCTCGCCGCGATTCGGGTGATACGCGCGAGATGCCCGCCTCCCGGTGCGGCATTCGCGCTAGAGCGCAAGATGGATTCGTTAGTCATGTTGATCATTTTCCCTTGTCGCCTTACGCGTCAACCATCGACTGCGGCTTGCGCGCATTGTCCTTCTGCGCGACGTGAATCTTGCCGCCCGCGAGCGTGCGCAGCACCACATAGAACACCGGCGTCAGCAACAAGCCGAATGCGGTCACACCGAGCATGCCGAAAAACACGGCCACGCCCATCGCATGACGCATTTCCGAACCCGCGCCGCTGGAGAGCACGAGCGGCACCACACCCATGATGAACGCGATGGACGTCATCAGGATCGGACGCAGACGCAGGCGGCTCGCCTCGATGGCAGCGGTAAGCGGCGTGTGTCCGTCATGCTCCAGCTCGCGCGCGAACTCGACGATCAGGATCGCGTTCTTCGAAGCGAGCCCCACCAGCACCATCAGGCCGATCTGCGTGAAGATGTTGTTGTCGCCCTGCGTGAGCCACACGCCCGTCAGCGCACACAGCACGCTCATCGGCACGATCAGGATCACGGCGAGCGGCAGCGTCAGGCTCTCGTAGAGCGCCGCCAGCACGAGGAACACGAGCAGCACGCTGATCGGGAACACCCAGATGCCCGCATTGCCCGCCAGCACCTGCTGGTACGTGAGGTCGGTCCACTCGAACTTCACGCCGCGCGGCAGCACTTCAGCCGCGATGCGTTCCGCCGCCGCCTGCGCCTGGCCCGACGAATAACCGGGCGCCGGGCCGCCGTTGATGTCGGCAGCGGTGTAGCCGTTGTAGCGCACCACCATCTCGGGGCCATACGTTGGCGTGACCGTGACGAGCGACGAGAGCGGCACCATTTCGCCCGCGGCGTTGCGCGTCTTCAACTGCAGGATGTCGTCGGCCCGCTGGCGGAACGGCGCATCGGCCTGCACGCGCACCTGATACACGCGTCCGAAGCGGTTGAAGTCGTTCACGTAGAGCGAACCCAGATAGATCTGCATCGTGTCGAACACATCGGTGACCGGCACGCCGAGCTGCTTCGCCTTCGTGCGGTCGAGATCGACGTTCAGCTGCGGCACGTTGATCTGATAGTTCGTGAACGTCGGGCCCAGCTCCCGCGTTTGCGCCGCGCGCTTGACGAAGTCCTGGGTCGCGCGGTTGAGCGCCTCATAGCCGAGCGCACCATGATCCTCCAACTGCATCTTGAAGCCGCCCAGCGTACCGAGGCCGAGCACCGGCGGCGGCGGGAACACGGCGATGAACGAATCCTTGATGCCGGCGTACTGCTGGTTCAGCGCCCCCGCAATCGCACCGGCCGAAAGCGCCTTGCCCTTGCGCTCCTTGAACGGCTTGAGGGTGACGAACACGATGCCCGCGCTCGAACTATTGGTGAAGCCGTTCACCGAAAGGCCCGGGAACGCCACGGCGCTTTCCACGCCGGGCTGTTTGAGCGCGATGGCGCTCATGTCGCGAATCACGTTCTCGGTGCGATCGAGCGCGGCGCCATTGGGCAGCTGTGCGAACGCAATCAGATACTCCTTGTCCTGCGCGGGCACGAAGCCGCCGGGCACGACACGCGCCATCAGCACCGTTGCGGCGATCAGCACCACGTAGACCGCAAGCATCGCGCCCTTGTGGCGGAGCACGCCGTTCACGCCGCGCCCATAGCTTTCCGAGCCGCGCTGGAACACGCGGTTGAAGCGACGGAAGAAGCCGCCCAGCACGAGGTTCATCCCACGCGTGAGCCAGTCTTCCTTCTCGCCGTGACCGCGCAGCAGCAGCGCCGAAAGCGCGGGCGAAAGCGTGAGCGAGTTGAACGCCGAGATCACCGTGGAAATCGCGATGGTCATCGCGAACTGCTTGTAGAACTGGCCCGTGAGACCGCTCATGAACGCGAGCGGAACGAACACGGCCACGAGCGTGAGCGCAATGGCGATGATCGGCCCGCTCACTTCCTGCATGGCCTTGTAGGTTGCATCGCGCGCGGATAGCCCGCTGGCGATATTGCGCTCCACGTTTTCGACCACCACGATCGCGTCGTCCACCACGATGCCGATCGCGAGCACCATCCCGAACAGCGACAGCGCGTTGATCGAGAACCCGAACGCAAGCAGCAGCGAGAACGTCCCGACGATCGACACCGGCACCGCGATCAACGGAATGATCGAGGCGCGCCACGTTTGCAGGAACACGATCACCACGATGACCACGAGTGCGATCGCTTCGAGCAGCGTATGCACCACGGCTTCGATACTGGAGCGCACGAACTGCGTGGGGTCGTAGACAATCTTGTAATCCACGCCCGCTGGCATGTCCTGCTTGAGTTCCTTCATCGCCGCGCGCACCTGGTCCGAAATCGCGAGCGAGTTTGCGCCCGGCGCCTGGTTGATCGCGAGCGCCACGGCCGGCTTGTTGTCAAGCAGCGAACGCAGCCCGTATTCCGAGGCCGCCAGCTCGATACGCGCGATATCGCGCAGATACGTCACACCGCCATCGGGATTCGTCTTGACGATGATGTTGCCGAACTCGCTTTCCGTGCGCAGACGGCCGCGCGCATTGACGTTGAGCTGGAACGGCGTGCCAGGCACGCTAGGCGACGCGCCGATCACGCCCGCCGCCACCTGCACGTTCTGCTCGCGAATCGCGTTGACCACGTCGTTCGCGGTCAGATTGCGCTGCGCCACCTTCTGCGGGTCGAGCCAGATGCGCATGGCGTAATCGCCCGAGCCCCACAGCTGCACCTCGCCCACGCCCTGGATGTTCGAGAGGCGGTCCTTCACGTTGAGCAGCGCGTAATTGCGCAGGTACGTCATGTCGTACCGGTTGTCGGGCGAGATCAGGTGCACCACCATCGTGAGCGTAGGCGAGCTCTTGATGGTCGTGATGCCGAGGCGCTGCACGTCTTCCGGCAGGCGCGGCAGCGCCTGGTTCACGCGGTTCTGCACGAGCTGCGTGGCCTTGTCCGGGTCGGTGCCGAGACGAAACGTGACCGTGAGCGTGAGATTGCCGTCGCTATTGGCTTGCGACTGCATGTACAGCATGTTCTCGACGCCGTTGATCTGCTCTTCGAGTGGCGCAGCGACGGCTTCGGCGATCACCTTCGGGTTCGCACCCGGATACTGCGCGTGGACCACCACCGAAGGCGGCACGACCTCGGGATACTCGGAGATCGGCAACTGGAACAGCGCGATCACGCCGGCCAGCAGGATCAGCACGGACAGCACGCCCGCGAAGATCGGCCGGTCGATGAAGAATTTCGATATGTTCATGGGTTGCTCTTGTTCATGACGCTCAAATTGACGCGAATCTTTCTGCTTAGTCGTCCTGACGGAAGCACGGGCGCAGGCTGCGATTGCCCACGCCCGTCGCTCGTCAGGACGTTTTCGCTGCCTTGGCGCCGGGGTTCGCTGCCGTGCTGGTCGAATCGGCGTCGGGGTCGCCGTTCATCGGCACCATGTGCGAGCGCACGGCTTCACCGGGGCGCACGCGCTGCGTGCCGTTCACGACCACGTGGTCGCCCGCCTTCAGGCCACCCAGAATCACGCGCAGGTTGCCCTGCTGGCCGCCCGTTTGCACCGTGCGGTAGGCGATCTTGCCGCTGTTGTCCACGACGTAAACAAACTTTTTGTCCTGGTCGGTGCCGATGGCGGCGTCGTCCACGAGCAGCGCCGGGTGCGGGGCGCTGCCGCTCACCTTGATGCGTGCGTAAAGCCCCGGCACCAGCGCGCCGTCGGCGTTGTCGAAGCGCGCACGCACGCGGATCGTGCCCGACGTGGTGTCGAGACGGTTGTCCACCGACTCGATCGTGCCCGTGCGCGAATAGCCCGATTCGTTCGCGAGACCCAGTTCCACCGGCACCTTCGAGCCATTCTTCATGTGGCTGATGTAGTCGAGATAGGTCTGCTCGTCGGCGTCGAATTCGGCGTAGATGGGCGAAACGGAGACGAGCGTCGTGAGCGGCGCGGCGCTCGCCCCGGCGGATACGACGTTGCCCACCGTGATCTCGGCGCGCGACACACGCCCGGCAACCGGCGCGACGATGCGCGTATAGCCCAGGTTGATCTGCGCGGCTTCGAGCGCGGCCTGCGCGGCCTTGAGGTTCGCGTTCGCTTCGCGCGAGGCGTTCTGCTTCTCGTCGTAATCGCGCTTGGCGATGGCGTTGTCGCCAATCAGGCGCTGCGCGCGCTCCCAGTCGCTTTGCGCGTAGCCCGTGCGCGCCTGGGCAGCGGCAAGCTGCGCGGCGGCTTGATCGACGGCCGCCTGGTACGGGCGCGGGTCGATCACGAACAGGGTCTCGCCCTGCTTCACAAGCGCGCCGTCACGGAAGTTCACGGAGACGATCGTGCCGGAAACCTGCGGACGTATCTCCACTTTCTCGACAGCGGCCATGCGGCCCGAGTAGGTCTGCCAGTCGGTGATCGTGCGGTTGAGCACGGGCGCGACGTCGACCTCGGGTGCGGGCGGCGCTTCAGCGGCAACGGCAGGGTGCGAGTCGAGGCGGATGGCACCGAGGGTGCCGAGGCCCGCGACCACCAGCACGCCAATGACCGCTAGTGCGATACGGGTTCGGGATTGCGAAAAAAGTGACATGTCGGACTCCAGAAATAATGGTTGATTGTTCTTCACTGGTTCGGCAGCACCGCCGCAAGGGTGCTTCGTCTATGACGCCCCCGCGTCGAAGCAACATTGGAAAAACCGTACGGCTTCGCTGAGCGCGGCCGGATGCGCCGCGAGATTCGCGTGCGAGACGCTCGGGTAGCGCACCACCTGGGTGCGCACGCCCGCGTCGATCAGGCGGCTCGCGTACTTCTCCGCTTCGATGTGCAGCACGTCGTTCTGTGCGGTCACGATGAGCGTGGGCGGCAAGCCGCCAAGACGCAGCGATTCGAGCGGCGCGGCGTACGGATGCATACGCTGCGTCGAGTTGGGCAGATACGCGCGATAACACGCCGCGCATTCGCTTGCGGTGATATCCGAGCCAAGGCGCGCCTCGTCGCCAAGACGCGTGAGGCTCGGGTCGAGCATCGGCGCAAACAGGGCCTGCGCCGCGAGTTTCACGTCGCCGCGATCGCGGCCCATGAAGGCGAGCACGTTGGCGATCTGGCCGCCCGCGTCGTGGCCCGCCGCGATCACGCGCTTCGGGTTGCCGCCGAACGCGCGGGCCCGCGTGAGCGCCCACAGCGCCGCGCGATGCGCATCTTCGGGGGCGGCGGGAAACGGGTGCTTCGGCGCGAGCGAATACCCCACGCTCACCACGAGCGCTGGTAAGCGTTCTGCGAGAAACCGCCCCACCGCATCCGCTTCGTCGATCGACCCGCGCACGAAGCCGCCGCCGTGGAAATACAGCAACACCGGCAGGCCATTCGCGGCTTCGGGGCGGTACAGGCGCAGCGGAATCTGCTGGGCGTAGCCTTCGATCACGACGTCGGTCGTGAGCAGCGCGCGCGCCTTGCCAGGCTTGGCGGACGCGGTAACGGGCGGCGCCGCGGGCACTTCGGCCAGCGGCGCTTCCTCCGCGGAGGTCCAAGACGTTGGGCGTTTAAAGACATCCATGTCAAATCGGCGCAATGCGCGAGAGTAGATTCGAATGACGGGAATTGTGGGTTCGGCAGACTTGCAAATAAATGCCTATAATCCGGCAACACAATTCGGCGCACCTGAACAATCTGTCTCCTCTTTCTGCGCGGGCGTATCTTTCGAATGCCGCGCGCCGTGCGACCGAAGCTTTTTGGAGAGTGGCAATGGACCGCCTTCAGGCCATGCAGGTGTTCACCCGCGTCGTCGATACCAACAGCTTCACGCGTGCTGCCGAAACGCTCGACATGCCGCGTGCTTCGGTCACGACGATCATTCAGAATCTCGAAGCGTTTCTCGGCGTGCGCCTCATGCACCGCACCACGCGCCGTCTGTCGCTCACGCCCGATGGCGCGGCGTACTACGAGCGCTGCGTGCGCATTCTCGCGGACGTCGAGGAAACGGAAACCACATTCCAGGATCGCAACCGCAAACCGCACGGCAAACTGCGCATCGACATGCCCGGCTCGATTGGGCGGCTCATCGTCATTCCGTCGCTGTGCGAATTCCACGGCCGCTATCCGGACATCGACCTGCAACTCGGGCTATCCGATCGCCCCGTGGACTTGCTGCAGGAAGGCGTGGATTGCGTGGTGCGCGTGGGGGCGCTGCAGGATTCGTCGCTGGTCGCGCGGCGCATCGGCATTTTCGAAGGCGTGTCGTGCGCGGCGCCGTCGTATCTGGAGCGCCACGGCACGCCGCAAACGCTCGAAGAGCTGGCCGAGCATCGCGCCGTGAACTACTTCTCGTCGCGCACGGGACGCGTGATGGACTGGGCGTTTCTCGTCGACGGCAAGGAAGTGGAGGTCAAGCTCAAGAGCATGGTCTCGGTCAACGACGCGGACGCTTACGTGACCTGCGGCATCGAAGGCTTCGGCCTGATTCAGGGGCCGCGTTACATGGTGCTGCCGCACCTGAAGTCGGGCGCGCTCGTCGAAGTGCTGCCCGATTACAAGCCGCTGCCCATGCCGATTTCGGCCGTCTATCCGCACAGCCGCCATCTGTCACCCAAAGTGCGCGTGTTCGTAGACTGGATCGCCGAAGTGTTCGACCGCTGCCCGCTCCTGAGCGGCCGCGCCTCGCTCGACAAGGCCTGCACGATGCGCACGCTCGAAGAGCGCGAAAACGCGCCGTCACTCGAAACGCCGGTGATTTCGGAATGGGCCGCTTAAGCTGGGCCGCGTAGGCCGGGCCGCGTAACGCCGTCGCGCTGCGCCAACCCTCGAAGCCGCGCCCGCAAAGGCTTTCGCGGGCGCGGCGCAGCGATTGTTCCGGATTTTCGACAATTGCTTTCGCGTTCCGGCCGTTTATCGCAAACGGCTGCGCAACTACATTTGCTCCTGTCGCCGCGACCCACGTGGCACCAGTACAAAAGGAGCAGATCATGAAACGCACTCTCGCAACCGCCATTGGCGCCACGCTCGTTCTCTCGCTCGCCGCCAGCGCTTCGGTCTTCGCCCAGGACAACAGCGCCCCGAAAACCCGCGCCGAAGTGAAGGCGGAAATCGCCGCCGCGTACCGCGACGGCACGCTGCCCTCGCTGAACAAGACGAGCTACCCCGAGCAAAGCCTGATCGGCCGCACGCAAGCGCAACGCATCGCGCTGCAGGAAAGCCGCGCGAACAACGCCCAGCGCGTTGCGCAGGCTGGCGAATGAGCCCGCAAGACGCATCGGCATTTCGATTTCAAGACGAAAAACGTAGGAGTCCAACATGAATCCGACCGTACCTTCCGAACTCGAGCAGTGGGACAACACCACGCCCGTGTGGACGCCGTTTCGGCATTGAAATGTGAAGCGCGCGTGAAGATGTGAAATGTGTGCAAGGGCCCGGCGGTTTATGCAACCGCCGGGCCCTTGCATTACCGGTTCACGAAATCCGGCTCGAAAAACACCCAGCGCACGAGGGGAAAGCGCGCCTGCAGATCGGCTTCGATCTCGTTGATCGCTTCGACCATGGTGCGGCTGTGGTCGTACTCGAGCATTTCGCACTGCACCGCCACCATCACCTCCTTGCCCCATTGCAGGGTAATGAGGCTGATGATGCTGCGAATCTCGGGCCGCGCGCGCAGGAACGATTCGATATCGCGCCGCATTTCCGGGCTGGCCGATTCGCCGACGATCATCGACTTCACTTCGCGCGCGATGAACCACGCGATCAGCATGAGCAGAATGCCCACGCCGATCGAGCCGCACGCATCCCATACCGGATTGCCCGTGATGACCGTCAGCAGCACGGCGGCGAACGCAATGGCGAGACCCGCCAGCGCGGCGATGTCCTCGCCCGCCACGACGAGCAGATCAGAATCGCGCGTTTCGCGCGCCCAGCGCCACAGCGATTTGGTGGGCGCGCCCTTGCGAATCTCGCGCATCGCGCCGTAAAGCGAAAACGCTTCGAGCACTACGGAAATGCCGAGCACGACGAGCGCCACATAGACGAATCGCAACGGCTCGCGCGCGATCAGCCGGTGCACGCCCTCGTAGACCGAGAATGCGCCGCCCACGAAAAACAGCAGCAGCGCCACGAGCAGCGAATAGAAGTTGATCGCGCGGCCCGTGCCCATGGGATGCAGCGGCGTGGGCGGCTCGCGCGACTGACGCAGGCCGAACAGCAAAAGCAGCTGGTTGCCGCAGTCGGCCGTGGAGTGGATCGCCTCCGCAAACATCGATCCCGAGCCCGTGAACGCCGCGGCAGCGTACTTGCAGACCGCTATGCCGAAGTTCGCAGCGAGCGCGTAGAAGATGGCTTTCGGCGATTCTCCGCTCATACGGCCCTCACGCGACGTCCACGCGTGCCGGGCCTTCGCTCAGTTCGCCGATCACGCGCGCGTCGCCAAAGCCTTCCGTGCGGAAGATCGCCAGCACGTCGTCCACGCTTGCCGGCGCGCATGCCACGAGCAGGCCGCCCGAGGTTTGCGGGTCGGTGAGCAGCGTGCGCGCGCTTTCGGGCAGGCTGGGCGCGAGCGTGACGGCGTCGCCGTACGAAGCCCAGTTGCGGCCCGAGGCGCCCGTGTACACGCCGTCGTCGACGAACTTCTGCACGCCCGGCAGCCACGGCAGTTCGGCGTAGTGCACGCGCGCGGTGAGATTCGCGCCGCGCGCAATTTCGAGCGTGTGGCCGAGCAGGCCGAAGCCCGTCACGTCGGTCATGGCGTGCACGCCCGGCAGTTCCGCCAGCGTCGCGCCCGGCTTGTTGAGCAGGGTCGCGGCGGCCACCATCGCCTTGTAGCCCGCGTCGCCGAGCATTTCCTTCTTGAGCGCGGCGGACAGCACGCCAACGCCCAGCGGCTTGCCGAGCACGAGCACGTCGCCGGCTTGCGCCGACGCGTTGCGCTTCACGCGCTCGGGATGCACGACGCCGAGCGCCGCAAGGCCGTAAATGGGCTCCACGGAGTCGATCGAATGGCCGCCCGCCACGGGAATGCCCGCGGCCGCGCACACGTCTTCGCCGCCGCGCAGCACCTGCGCGATCACGTCGTGCGGCAGCACGTTGATCGGCATGCCCACGAGCGCCAGCGCGAGGATCGGCTTGCCGCCCATGGCGTAGACGTCCGAGAGCGCGTTGGTCGCGGCGATGCGGCCGAAGTCGTACGGGTCGTCGACGATCGGCATGAAGAAGTCCGTGGTCGCGACGATGGCCTGCTCGTCGTTGAGCTTGTAGACGGCGGCGTCGTCGGCGGTCTCGGTGCCGACCAGCAGGTTCGGAAATGCGGTGGTGAGCGGCGTGCTGCGGGCGAGCAGCGCGGAAAGCACGCCCGGCGCGATCTTGCAGCCGCAGCCGCCGCCGTGCGAAAGGCTCGTGAGGCGCGGCACGGCGGCGCCAATGGCGGGTTTGTCGTTCATGTCTGGAAATCGTCCTGAAAGTGCCGGATGAGTTTTCGTATTATGGGGCAATCGCCGGACTGGCGATGCGGGCGGCGCGCACGCGCCGCAGCACCGCTCAGCCGCGGCCGGTGGCCCGGCTCGCGGCGTTCGCGGCGACGTCGCCCGCGTGGAGCGTATCGACGAGCCATTGCGGATCGTCGTGCGGCAGATCGTGCCCCGCCCACGGATGCGCCACGTGCGGCGCGCCCCAGGCCCGCGCGAGCCGCGCCGAGCAAACCGGGTTCACGAGCCGGTCGCCGCGTGACGACACCACGAGCACCGCGCAGCGCGGCACGGCGCGCGCCTTGAAGCGCGCGGCGGCGGCCAGCTGGCGCAGCGCGTTCGCGCGGCTCACGTGGGCGCTCGCGCGGATCGCGCGCCACGTTTCGAGGTCGGCCGCGAGCGTGTCGCGGCGCGCGCAGGTGAGCCCGTGGATCAGCGTCTCGGCAATGCCGTCGCTGTCGCCGCCACCCCAATGCCGCGCCACGCGCACGAGCGCGGGCCACGCCGAGGGCCGCAAGCGCTCGTCCACGCGGCTATGCGGCCGCATGCTCGTGTTCACCAGCACCAGCCGCCCGACTTCTCCGGGGTAACGCAGCGTCCACGCCGTCGCCACCATGCCGCCCAACGACATCGCCAGCACGCGATATGGCGCGCGGGCGCCGTGCCGCTGCGCCTCGGCGCGCAGCGCGTCCACGTAGTCGTCCACCGCGAGCGGCGAGCGTACGTGCGCCGCCGTGCCGTTGCCCGGCAGGTCGATGGGCAGCACGCCGTCGCGCGCCGCAAGCAGCGTGGCAAACGCGCCCCAATGGCGCGATTCGCGCGTGAGGCCGCGCAGCAGGATCCACGGTTCGCTCATGTGCCCGGCTTGCGATACCAGTGCCCGATGGCGCTTTTCAGCACCTCCTCGCGTATCACGCCCTCGGGCAGCCAGCGCGGCGAGGAATACGCGGCGCGCGTGAGGAACTCGAACAGATTCGCGTGACGCCGCAACACACGCGCGGTGCGATGCTGCAAGAGCGGATTGAACATGCCCTGGCGCGAAAAGATCTGACGCGGGTTCTTCTTGATCCACAGCCACGAGCCCAGTTCGAGTGTGAGCGGCAGGAAGATGTTGCTGTCGGGCGCGCGATCGTACGCGCAATCCCACAAGTCGCCGTGCAGCAGATATTGATGGCTCTGCGGTTCGAAGGTGTAGCCGTGGTGCGGATGCGCGCGCTCGAACATCGTCTTGAGCACGTACATTTCGGGCAGATGGCGGATGAGACGGCGCGTGCGCGCGTACGGAAACCAGATGCTGTCGGTCCAGCCGTAACCCGAATGGCAGTCGAGCGCGAAGGAAAGCGGGCGCCGCGTGAGTTCTTCGTCGACGATCTTCAGGAGCGCCTGCGCCTCGATCTCCATGGCCGCGCCGCGCCGCCCCCGATACCACGGCAGCCACGAGCCGACGCGCTGGCCGCCCGCGAGAAAAGGCACGCGCTCGTCGGCATCCTGCGGCGCGTTGCGCATGAGGTCCACGCCGTTCGGATTCGCGCGCGTCGCAAGCCACATGCCGCCGGGATTGAGGATCGGCGCGAACACGATGCGCACGGACTCGAGCTGGCGCAGGAGCAGTTCGTCCCAGGCGAGACGCCCCACCAGCGCGCGCAGGTAGTCGAGTACGAGCTGCGAGCCAATGCGCTCGAGCCCATGGATGCCCCCGAAAAAACCAATGCCGGGTGCGGCCGGATCGCGCGAGCCGATTGCCGCCACGTAGAGCGGAAACGTGCGGCCGCGCACCTCGACTTCGCCCTCGCTGCGAATGTCGAGCCAGCGTGCGCCGGCATCGAGGATCATCTTGAGGTCCTCGTATTCCTCGAAGCTGTCGGGTAGGAAGCTCAGTGCCTGCATATGGCGCCGGGTTTCGTCGCTCGTTTGGATGGGGCCGCCCAGGTGGGGCCCCAGGTGGGGCCGCCCAGGTCGGGTCGCGCAGACCGCGGCCGCCGCGTGCGGCCGCATTGTCTACAACTACCTTGCGAGTGCTGCCCCTGTCGACAATGAGTCAGCAACAAGTCAGGAAAACCAGGGACAGCACGTACGTTGCCCATCAATATAGCCGCTTCCCATGATATTGAGCGTGACAGATGTTTGGCGTCATGCCTCTGTCACATCTCTTGCGATTTTTTCCGCCGCGGGAAGGTCGCAAGACATGTAGTCGTCTAGACGTCGCGACACCTTCACTCAACCGTCACAGTCGCTTCCTAGAATGACCCCTCGACTACACAGCGACGGATTGTCATGGACGCCATACGCATCGAACGCCTCTCGAAAAGCTTCGACAGCGGCCGCAAGGCACTCGACGAAATCAACCTGCGCGTGGGCGTTGGTGAGATGGTCGCGCTGATCGGCGCATCGGGCTCGGGCAAATCGACCTTGCTACGCCATATTGCGGGCTTCACGGCTTCCGACCCGCAGCCTTCGCGCATCGAGATTCTTGGTCGTCCTATTCAGCAGGATGGCCGCATCGTGCGCGAAGTGCGCCGCATTCGCCGCGACATCGGCTTCGTGTTTCAGCAGTTCAATCTCGTGCATCGCCTCACGGTCGAAACGAATGTGCTGATCGGCGCGCTGTCGCGGCTGCCGCTCTGGCGACGTCTCACGGGCCGCTTTCCGCGCGCCGAGCGCGAACTGATGCTGGCCGCGCTCGGCGAAGTCGGCATCGCGCACAAGGCCGCCGAGCGCGCCTCGAATCTCTCGGGCGGCCAGCAGCAGCGCGCGGCGCTCGCCCGTGCGCTCGTGCAGCGCGCGCGCCTGATTCTCGCCGACGAACCCATCGCCTCGCTCGACCCCGCATCGTCGCGCCGTGTAATGGACATGATGCGCATGCTCAATCGCGATCACGGCTTGACGGTGGTCGTCTCGCTGCATCAGGTGGATATCGCCATGGAGTACTGCCCGCGCACCATCGCGCTGCGCGACGGGCGCGTGGTGTACGACGGCGCATCGTCGGCGCTCACGCCCGCCCTGTTGCAACAGCTTTATGGCAACGCCGCGCGCGAGCTGCTCGAACCCGATGCTGCACCGTCCGCGGCAACGCGCTTCGGCGCGCAGCCGCGCGCGGCCTGATCACGCAAGCCAACCCTTTTCAACCCGCTACCTTTCACCTCACCACGGACCGCCCCAATGAAACTGTTCCGCTCCATGCTCTCCTGGTGCGCCGCCGGCGCCGTCGCGTTTGCCTCGCTCGGCAGCGCGGCCGCTCACGCGGAAGACCTCAGCTTCGGCATCATCTCGACCGACTCGTCGGCAGTGCTCAAGCAACGCTGGCAACCGTTCATCGACGACCTGAACAAGCAGACCGGCCTGCACGTGAATGCGTTCTTCGCCACCGACTACTCGGGCATCATCGAAGCCATGCGCTTCAACAAGGTGCAGATCGGCTACTTCGGCAACGCTTCTGCCATGGAAGCCGTGGACCGCTCGAATGGCGAAATCTTCGCGAAGGTGCTTTACGCGAACGGCGACGCGGGTTACAAGTCGGTGCTCATCACCAACGTGAACAGCCGCGTGAAGTCGATCGACGATGTGTTCAAGAATACTAAGGATCTCACGCTCGGCTGGGGCGACCCCAATTCGACCTCGGGCACGCTGATTCCGGGCTATTACCTCTTCGCGAAGCGCGGCATTTCGGTGAACGCGACGAACTTCAAGACCGTGCTGCCGTCGAGCCACGAAGCGAACCTGCTTGCCGTAGTGAACAACAAGGTGGATATCGCCACCAACAACACCATCGAGCTTTCCACGCTCCAGCAAAAACACCCGGACCGCTTTGCCCAGGTGCGCGTGCTGTGGACCTCGCCGCTGATTCCGTCCGATCCGCTCGTGTATCGCAAGGATCTGCCTGAGGCCACCAAGCAGAAGCTGCGCGACTTCTTCTACCACTACGCCAAGACCGATCCGCGCGAGAAGAAGATCATGGCCGATATCACCGGCTATGCAGGCTTCGCGCCCGCCACCGATGAGCAGCTCCTGCCGATCCGCCAGGTTGCGCTGTTCCAGCAGAAAGAGAAGATCGCCGCCGACACGCATCTCTCCGACGACGACCGCAAGAGCCAGATCGCGGCCATCGACGCAAAGATCGGCGCGCTCGCCGCACCTGCGAAGCAGTAATGGGCGCAATGGATTTCGACAGCTCACGCGCCGTGCCGCAGTCAGAAGCCGCAAGGCCCGCTGCCGGGCCGGCGGCGGCGTCCAACGTCGCCGCCGCGCCGCAAGCGGCCGCCCTTGTGGCGAGCGGCCTGGCAGGCAAACGCAGCTGGTCCTCGCTCGCGCTCTGGGCCATCGTGTTCGTGCTGCTCGGCGTGGCGTGGCAAGGCGCCGACATGCGCCCGCTCGACCTGTTCACCGACTCTGCGAACATGGGCACGTTCGCGCGCGGCTTCTTCCCGCCGAACTTCTCGGAATGGCGCACGTATGCCCACGAAATGTGGGTCACGCTCGCGGTGGCGCTGTGGGGCACGGCTCTCGCCATCGTCTGCGCGGTACCGTTCGGGCTCATGTCGGCGCACAATCTCGCGCCCGCGTGGGTGCTGCATCCCGTGCGTCGTTTGATGGACGCGTGCCGCGCCATCAACGAGATGGTGTTCGCGATGCTCTTCATCGTGGCCGTGGGCCTCGGGCCGTTCGCCGGCGTGCTCGCCTTGTGGGTGCATACCACGGGCGTGCTGGCAAAGCTCTTTGCCGAAGCGGTCGAAGCCATCGACCCGCGCCCCGTGGAAGGCGTGCGCGCGACGGGCGCCTCGCCGCTCGACGAGATCATCTACGGCGTGCTGCCCCAGGTCATGCCGCTGTGGATCTCGTATGCGCTCTACCGGTTCGAGTCGAATGTGCGCTCGGCGATGGTGGTGGGCATGGTGGGCGCTGGCGGCATCGGCGTCGTGCTGTATGAGGAAATCCGCTCGTTCGATTATCAGCAGACCAGCGCCGTGCTCATCATGGTGATCGTCGTCGTCACGGCCATCGATCTCATCTCCGCAAGACTGCGCGCGCGCGTGATCTGACGCGTTCCCCAAAGCCGCGCGAGCCGAATAGAAACACAACCACGGCTCGCGCGGCTTTTCCCTATTTCTGGCGGCCACACGCGTTCGCTGGAATAATCACACGATTGCGGCCGCAACGGCCCGCGTCTCCAACACACCATTCGATTCGCAATCCCGATGGCCAGTTTCGTCGTTCTGCTGGTCCTGCTCTCGGCACTCATGCACGCGAGCTGGAACGCCTTCCTCCATCTTTCGGGCGACCGCCTCTGGCTGCTCGGCATGTTCTCGGTGCCGTACATCGTCGTGAGCGCGATCGCCGTGTGCGTCCTGCCACTGCCCGCGCCGGCGAGCTGGCCGTATATCGCCGCCTCGGTGGTGCTGGAGTTCGTGTACTGCTTCACGCTGATCCGCGCCTATCGCAGCGGCGATTTCGGGCAGATCTACCCCATCGCGCGCGGGCTTTCGCCGCTGCTCGTGTTCGGCGGCGCGCTCGTGTTCGCGCACGAAGACCTCCATGCGCTCGCGGCCACCGGCGTCGCGCTCGTATCGCTCGGCATCATGTCGCTCGCCTTCCGGCGCGGCATGCGCTTTTCGGGCGAGAGCGTGCCATACGCGCTGCTCACGGGCCTTTTCATCGCGATGTATTCGGTCGTCGACGGCCTCGGCGCGCGCCTTGCCGGCAACGGCATCAGCTACATCATGTGGGTGTATCTGCTCTGGAACGTCCCGCAGTTTCTCGTGGTCTGCAAACTGCGCGGCGGCGCGACGCGGATGTTCACGTCGAAGTCCGCGGTCGCGCGCGGCATGCTCGCAGGCGTGCTCGCGCTCACGGCGTATTGCCTCGTGATCGAGGCGTTCCGCTATTTGCCGATCGCGATGGTTTCCGCGCTGCGCGAACTCTCGTCGATCTTCGCCGTGCTGATCGGCTGGCTCGTCATGAACGAGAAGCTCACGGCGCGCCGCATGGTGGCGTGCGCGCTCGTGACTTGCGGGGCGGTGCTGATCCGGCTGTGAGCGGCCTGCGCCGTCGCGACGGCTTCGCTCACACGAATGCCGGCAACGTCGTATCGATCGCCTCGGCAAGCGTTTCGAACGCCGGCGCGATCTCCTCGTCGGGCACGCAGGCGTAGCCGATCAGCAAGCCCGGGTTCGCGCGCTCGCGCGACGAGTAATACCCCGAAAGCGGCCGCACCACGATATTGCGCGCGAGCGCGGCTTCGGCCACGGCGCGGTCGTCGCTGCCTTCGGGCAGCTGCATCACGACGTGCAGGCCCGCGTCGCCGCCCATCGCCGGCAACGCGTCGCCGTAGCGGCGCGCAACGGCGTCCAGCAGCACCTGGCGGCGCTGGCCGTAAAGCGCGCGCATCTTGCGGATATGCGAGGTGAAATGCCCTTCGGCGATGAACTCCGCGAGCACGGCCTGCTGCAGCAATTGCCCCTCGCGGTACAGCTCGGCGCTCGCGGTCGCGAAGCTTTCCGCCAGTGCTTCGGGCGCCACGAGATAACCCACACGCAAGCCCGGAAACAGCGTCTTGCCGAAGCTGCCCACGTAGATCACCTGCCCTGCCGTATCGAGCCCCTGCAGTGACGCGAGCGGGCGGCTGCCGTAACGGAACTCGCTATCGTAGTCGTCCTCGATGATCCAGCACTGATGCTGGCGCGCGTACTCGAGCAACATGCGCCGGCGCGCGAGGCTCATCACCATGCCGAGCGGGTACTGGTGCGAAGGTGTGACGAGCATGAGCCGCGGCGGCGGCGCGGCGAAGTCGCCGGCCGACGGATTGAGCCCTTCGCTGTCCACGGCGATCGGCCGCGTGTTGAGGCCCGAAACATGCAGCACGCTGCGTACGCCCCAGTAGCACGGGTCTTCGGTCCAGATGGTGTCGCCGGGGTCGGAGAGCAGACGCACCGCCAGGTCGATGGACTGATGAATGCCTGTCGTGATGATGATCTGCTCCGGCGAGCAGCGCACCGAGCGCGAGGTGCGCAAATAGTCGGTCAGTACGTGGCGCAGCAGCGCGAGGCCGCCGCCGGGTGCGTAGGTCAGCAGGTCCGGGCGCAGGCTGCGCCAGTACTTGTTGTGCAGACGCGTCCACACGCGCGCCGGGAAGCGGGAGACGTCGGGCACGCCGGGCATGAACGCGCCGCCCTGGCGCTTCGATACGCCCGCGCCGGTAATCAGGCGCGTGCCGCGTGCCGAAAGTGCGCGCGCTGTGGGGCGCTGCGCCTGCGTGGCGGCTTCCAGCCCGCTTGTCGACGCGGCGCCGGGTGCCACGGCGGCAAGCGGTTCCGGGCCCTGCGCGCTCAGGTTGTTAGTTGCGGCTTTCCCCGTAGATAGCGCGGCCCCTGAAGTGCCTCCATTTCCCCGCGTTTGCATAGAGCCAATTTCCGTCGCGCCGACGATCTCGTCGGGCGACGTGTCCGCCACGAAGGTGCCGCGCCCCGTCGCCGACGTGACATAGCCTTCGAGCACCAATTGTTCGTAGACCTGTGTCACGGTATTGCGTGCAATCCCCAGTTCGGCCGCAAGCAGCCGCGACGACGGCACCCGCGCCCCGGCCGGCAGCTCGCGCGACAGGATCGCCTGCTGCAGCAGCTTGTGCAGTTGCCGGTACACCGGCTGGGCGCTGCCGCGGTCGAGCCGTTCGGCCAGCCAATCGGACAGAACACTCGCACGCATCGAAATTGGCTCCTAAAGATTGCACTGAATGGCTCTGAAATTTAGAGCCAAACGTGAGTATAGTCGCGACATGGACTGCTTGCCGGTCCGTCAACCAACTTCAGAACTGACACCGATTCCACAGGAGATGAACGTGAGCAAGAACGCCGATCTGCAAAGCCGCAAGAACGCCATTACCCCGCGCGGCGTGGGCGTGATGTGCGACTTCTACGCGGAGCGCGCTGAAAACGCGGAGCTGTGGGACGTGGAAGGCCGCCGCTTCATCGACTTCGCCGCCGGTATCGCCGTGTGTAACACGGGCCACCGCCATCCGAAGATCGTCGCCGCCATCAAGGCGCAGCTCGACCAGTTCACGCACACGGCCTACCAGATCGTGCCGTACGAGTCGTACGTCTCGCTGGCCGAAAAGGTCGCCCAGCGCACGCCGGGCAGCTTCGCCAAGAAGGCCGCCTTCTTCACGACGGGCGCCGAAGCCGTCGAAAACGCCGTCAAGATCGCTCGCGCCCACACGGGCCGTCCGGGCGTGATCGCCTTCGCGGGCGGCTTCCACGGCCGTACGCTGATGGGCATGGCGCTCACGGGCAAGGTCGCCCCGTACAAACTCGCGTTCGGCCCGTTCCCGGCCGACGTGTACCACGCCCCGTACCCGAACTCGGTCCACGGCATCAGCACGGCCGACTCGCTCAAGCACATCGAGATGCTGTTCAAGGCCGACATCGATCCGAAGCGCGTCGCCGCGATCATCTTCGAACCGGTGCAGGGCGAAGGCGGCTTCTACCAGGCACCGGCCGACTTCGTGCGCGGCCTGCGCAAGATCTGCGACACGCACGGCATCCTGCTGATCGCCGACGAAGTGCAAACGGGCTTCGCGCGCACAGGCAAGCTGTTCGCGATGGAACACTACGACGTCACGCCTGACCTCATGACGATCGCCAAGAGCCTGGCAGGCGGCATGCCCCTCTCGGGCGTGGTGGGCCGCGCGGAAGTCATGGACGCGGCGGCGCCCGGCGGTCTCGGCGGCACGTATGCGGGCAACCCGCTGGCCGTGGCGTCGGCGCACGCGGTGATCGAGATCATCGAAGAAGAAAAGCTCTGCGAGCGCGCGACGAAACTCGGCGACAAGCTCAAGGCCAGGCTCAACGCGATGAAGGCCGACGTGCCGCAAATCGCCGACGTGCGCGGCCCCGGCGCGATGAACGCCGTTGAGTTCTGCAAGCCGGGCACGAGCGAAGCCGACGCCGACTTCACGAAGCGCGTGCAAACGGCAGCCCTGAACCGCGGTCTGCTGCTGCTCGTGTGCGGCGTGTACTCGAACGTCGTGCGCTTCCTGTTCCCGCTGACGATCCAGGACGCCGTGTTCGACGAAGCGCTCGCGATCCTCGAAGAGTCGGTCAAGGAAGCCGTGGGCGTGCCGGCGTAAGCCTCCACCACATGCTGGCCCACGATCAGCGGGCCAGCCGCGCAACGGCACACCGGCGCTTGCCGCTGTGCCGTTCGTCGTTCTAAATGAATCGAAGTCAGTCCGGAGTGCAAGCATGAACCTGAAAGACGCATCGCTGCTGCAAACCAGCGCCTTTATCAACGGCGAATGGCAAGGCGCCGAAGACGGAGCCACGTTCGAAGTGAAGAACCCCGCCACCGGCGTGGTGATCGGCACGGTGCCGCGCATGGGCGCCGCCGAAACGCGCCGCGCGATTTCCGCCGCGAATGCCGCATGGCCCGCCTGGCGCGCGAAGACCGCGAAGGAGCGGAGCAGCATCCTGCGCAAGTGGCACGACCTGATGATGGAAAACGCCGACGACCTGGCGCTCATCCTCACCACCGAACAAGGCAAGCCGCTCGCCGAGGCGAAGGGGGAGATCGGCTACGCCGCCTCGTTCCTCGAATGGTTCGCTGAGGAAGGCAAGCGTATTTACGGCGACACGATCCCCACGCCCGCCAACGACAAGCGCATCGTCGTGACCAAGGAACCCGTGGGCGTGTGCGCTGCGATCACGCCGTGGAATTTCCCCGCCGCGATGATCACGCGCAAGGTCGGCCCCGCGCTCGCCGCAGGCTGCCCGATCGTGCTCAAGCCCGCCGAAGCCACGCCGTTCTCGGCGCTCGCGCTGGCCGTGCTGGCCGAGCGCGCGGGCGTGCCGCGCGGTGTGTTCAGCGTCGTGACGGGCGACCCGAAGGCGATTGGCGGCGAGCTCACGAGCAACCCCACGGTGCGCAAGCTCTCGTTCACGGGCTCGACGCCGGTGGGCCGCCTGCTCATGAGCCAGTGCGCCTCGACGGTCAAGAAGGTCTCGCTGGAACTGGGCGGCAACGCGCCATTCATCGTGTTCGAAGACGCCGATCTCGATGCGGCCGTCGCCGGCGCCATCGCCTCGAAGTATCGCAACAGCGGCCAGACCTGCGTGTGCACGAACCGCTTCTACGTGCACGACGCCGTGTACGACGCGTTCGCGGGCAAACTGCGCGACGCGGTGGAAGAGCTCAAGGTCGGCCTCGGCACGGAGGCCGGCGTGACGCAAGGCCCGCTCATCAACGAAGCGGCCGTGCTGAAGGTGGAATCGCATATCGAAGATGCGCTCGCCAAAGGCGCTCAGGTGACCACGGGCGGCAAGCGCCACGCGCTCGGCCACGGCTTTTTCGAGCCGACCATCCTCACCGGCGTCACGCCCGCGATGAAGGTGGCGCGCGACGAAACCTTCGGGCCGCTCGCGCCGCTGTTCCGCTTCTCGTCCGATGAAGAAGTGATCAGGATGGCGAACGATACCGAGTTCGGCCTCGCCGCTTACTTCTACAGCCGCGACATCGGCCGCGTGTGGCGCGTGGCCGAAGCGCTCGAATACGGCATGGTGGGCATCAACACCGGCCTGATCTCGAACGAAGTCGCGCCGTTTGGCGGCGTGAAGCAGTCTGGCCTGGGCCGCGAAGGCTCGCACTACGGCGTGGACGACTACGTGGTGATCAAGTACATGTGCATGGCAGGCATGTAACAACCAGACGCAAAGCGGGCGCCTTCTGAGGCGCCCGTTCGGATCGTAACAAGGAGCCGGCGCCGCCATGCGCCGGCTTTTTTACGTGCTTACTGCGTAGCGGCGACCGGCGTCACCTGGGTCGCATAAGCGGAAACGAACACGGCGTGGACCGTGTCGCCGACCTTCAAGGTCTTGAGGTCGATATCGGGCGTGGCTTGCAGCGTGACGGTCTGATACGCGCCGCGCAGCGTCACTTCGCGCTTCTTCGCGTTGATGTGCTGCACCGTGGCCTGGACTTCGACCTGGCGCGCGGCGTCGTAGCCCGACGACGCGGGCAGATAGACATTGGTATCCACACGCTTGCGAATACCCTTGTCCTTGCCCGTTACCTTTTCGGCCGTCATGAGGAGCGCGTTCTTGTAGAGCACGTCGACGTTGTCGCCCACGTTGAGTTGGTCGAAGTTGCTGACCTGCGGACTGAGCGCAATATCGACATCATTGCCGCGCGGCCCCCGCAGCGTGACGACGCGCGCAGCGCGATCGATGCCGACGATCTTCGCGTGGATATGCACCGGCTCTGCGTTGGCAATCACTTCCTGCGCCGCGCTGGTGAGCGCGGTTTGTCCCTGCGGCGCCGAAGCAGGCGCGTCGTTTTGCGCAAACGCCCCCTGCGAAAGGCCAACGCCTACCACCCATGCCGCCGCCAGAATCGCTGCTTTCGTCATTCACATTCTCCTCGTCAAACGGGTTTGAACTGATTGCCGTATTTGCATCGGCGTGTGGCGCCGAAGTGCGGCCGATTCTACGCGCGGCTTTTAAAACGCGGACGCTACCTGGCCGGAAACGGGTCAAGTTACCGCCAACAAATACGGCTGATTGCCGAGGGGTTTGCTGAGGCTCAAATTCTTGTGCGATTGTGTGATGAAACGGATCGCGCAATTGTTGTCAGGCGCGAAATGCTTGTTCCTTGCGTGGCGTTGCCAACTGCATCTGCAGGGACAGACTCGATACAGTACTTACAGACGATTACACATGGGGCACACCCGGCGATCGACGCTGCTCATACAATCGACGCGTCGAAAGTCCTGGGGAGACGATAGTGAGAAAAGTACGAACAATCATTGCAACAGCGGCCTGCCTGCTGGCTTGCGCATCAGTTACGGCCTACGCGCATGGCGGCGGCAATGGTGGCGGTAGCGGCGGCGGCAACGGCGGCGGAAATGGCAATGGCGCCGCGCTGGGTGCGGGCGTCGGCGTTGGACACTCGGACGTTGGCCATATGGACGGGAGGTCGCTGGGCCATATGAGCCATGTGGGATTCAGCAACACGAACAGCCACGTTTCGGCGGACCGTGACAAGGGGCTGGCCCGAGCGGGCGACCGGGCGGGGCATCACGCACGCGGCCACAGTTTGCATGCGGACGGCAGGTCGGCGAGCCATATGAGCGAGCGGGGCTCGAGCGAAACGAACAGCCACATCTCGGCCGATCGCGACAAGGGCCTTGCGCGGGCGGCAGACCGTTCGGCATTGCCGTCGCAACCGCACGCAGGCGACCCAACCTGAACGAGAGCGCCACAAGGGAAGACGAGGGCGCGCAGCAAAACAAAAAAGCCGCGAATCAAATCGATCCGCGGCTTTTCCAATTCAGGGCGACCAGATATCAGACACGCTCGATAGCGATCGCAATCCCCTGCCCCACGCCAATACACATCGTGCAAAGCGCAAAGCGCCCTTGCGTGCGATGCAGCTGATACGTGGCGGTCGTCACGAGCCGCGCGCCGCTCATGCCGAGCGGATGCCCAAGCGCAATCGCGCCGCCGTTCGGGTTGACGCGAGGATCATCATCGCCAACGCCGAGCATGCGCAGCACGGCGAGCCCTTGCGAAGCAAACGCTTCGTTCAACTCGATAACATCGAACTGGTCGATGGTCATGTTCAGACGCGCGAGGAGCTTCTGCGTAGCCGGGGCGGGGCCGATACCCATCACCCGCGGCGCGACGCCAGCCGTCGCGATGCCGAGCACGCGCGCACGCGGCACGAGCCCGAAGCGCTTCGCGTTTTCCTCGTTGGCGAGGAGCAGCGCGCAAGCGCCGTCATTCACGCCCGAAGCGTTGCCAGCCGTCACCGAGCCATCCGGGCGCACGACGCCCTTGAGCTTGGCCAGCGCCTCGAGGCTCGTCTCACGCGGATGCTCGTCGCGCGAGAAAACAATCGGATCGCCCTTCTTCTGCGCAATCGTCACTGCGACGATCTCCTGCGCAAGCGTGCCATCCGCCTGTGCGCGAGCCGCCTTCTGCTGGCTGCGAACCGCGAACGCATCCTGATCGGCGCGGCTCACGTTGTAGTCGACGGCGACGTTTTCGCCCGTTTCCGGCATCGAGTCCACACCGTACTGCTGCTTCATCAGCGGATTGACGAAGCGCCAGCCAATCGTCGTGTCGTATATCGCTGCGTCGCGTGCAAAGGCGCTCGCCGACTTGCCCATGACGAACGGCGCGCGGCTCATGCTTTCCACGCCGCCCGCAATCATCAACCCGGTTTCGCCCGACTTGAGCGCGCGCGCGGCAATGCCCACGGCGTCCATGCCGGAGCCGCACAGGCGGTTCACCGTCGAGCCCGGCACGGCTTGCGGCAAGCCCGCCAGCAGCGACGACATGCGCGCGACGTTACGGTTGTCCTCGCCCGCCTGGTTCGCGCAGCCGTAGATGACGTCGTCGATCGCCGTCCAGTCCACCTCCTTGTTGCGCTCCATCAGCGCCTTGAGCGGCACGGCGCCGAGGTCGTCGGCGCGAACCTGGGCCAGGGCGCCCGCGTAGCGGCCGATAGGCGTGCGAACCGCGTCGCAGATGAATGCTTCCGTCATGTGAGTCTCCTTTCGATCGCAGGCACTTGATGCGATCCCATGCAAAGATGATTGAGATTGACGGACTGCGCGGGCGAAAATGGGAGCTCGAACGCGCACGTCCTCGTGCGATTTGTTCGACTGTCGAACCAATGATCGATAATCGAACAATTTGACGGCCATAATAGGCGTGTCCTGGGACGGGTGTCAAGCACGCGGACCTGGCGCCAAAAAGCGAAAAAGCCGCACGGGACAGGTACCCGTGCGGCTTCGCGAGTTCAGGCGGGCGCGAGGCGCCAGCCAGTGAGGCGAACGCTTAACGCGACATCATGAGCGCGCCGACGTTGTGCATGACCCAGATGGTGCCGAAGATCAGGAACGCGGCGGCCAGTACCGTGTACGCGAGCGACAGCACGTTCCAGCCCTGCCCCGGCGACGTGTTCAGATGCAGGAAGAACACGAGGTGCACGACCACCTGCACGAAAGCGAGCACCGCGATCACGATCAAGGCCGTGGTGGCATCGAGCGTACCGTGCAATACGACGCCGAATGCGCCAGCGGTAAGCAGCACCGAAAGAATGAAGCCCGCCACATAGCTGCCGAGGCTGCCGTGCGACTCTGCATGAGTTTGAGCCATTTAGAGCACGCTCCCGAGATAGACAAAAGTAAACACGCAGATCCACACGACGTCGAGAAAGTGCCAGAAGAGGCTCAGGCACGTGAGGCGGCGGACTTCCTGCTCGCCCAGTTCGCGTGTGCGCACCACCTGGATCATCATCACGAGCATCCACAGCAGGCCGAAGAACACGTGCAGCCCGTGCGTGGCGACCAGCGTGAAGAACGACGACAGGAACGCGCTGCGCTGCGGGCCGGCGCCTTCTGCGATCAAGTGCGAGAACTCGCGCAGTTCGAGCACGAGGAACGACGCCCCCAGAATGAAGGTAATGGCGAGCCAGCCGAGCACCACGCCGTTCTTGCGCTGGTGCGCGCCGAGCATCGCGAAGCCGTACGTGATGCTCGAAAGCAGCAGCACGGCCGTTTCGAGCGCCACGCCCTGAATATCGAACAGGTCCTTGCCCGTGGGGCCGCCCGCGAACTGCTGGCTCAGCACGCCGAACGTGGCGAACAGCGCCGCGAACAGCAGGCAGTCGGTCATCAGGTAGACCCAGAAGCCGAATACCGAGTGCGACTGCGGGTGATCGTGGTGATCGAGTTCGGCAAGGGTTGCCGCATTGGTTTTCTGTAACATCAGACTGCCTCCTCGGCGACCAGGTCGCGCTTGGCCACGGCGGCGCCGGTGCCAAAGCGGCTTTCTTCGATCTCGCGGACCTTCGCGGCCGGAATGTAATAACCGTCGTTGTTGCCGAAGCTCTTGAGGATCACCGTCAGCACGACGCCAATGAACCCGAGCACCGCCAGCCACGTGATGTGCCACACGGCCGCGAAACCCAGCACGAGGCTGAACACGCCGATGAAGAGGCCGGCCGACGTGTTCGACGGCATGTGGATGTCGCTGTATTTCGCGGCGAGGCCCGGAGCGCGGCCCGCTTCCTTCATGTGCGCGAAAGCGTCGATGTCGTCCACGTGCGGAATGACCGCGAAGTTATAGACCGCCGGCGGCGACGACGTCGCCCATTCGAGCGTGCGGCCGTCCCACGGATCGCCGGTCACGTCCTTGCATTCGGCCTTGTTGCGGTTCACGAAGGCCATGACCCACAGCAGGACCTGGAACACGACGCCGACCGCGATGATCGCCGCGCCAATCGCGGCGACGACGAAGTACGGATGCCATTCGGGCACATCGTAGTGGTTGGTACGACGCGTGGCGCCCATGAAGCCGAGCACGTAGAGCGGTATGAAGGCCACGTAGAAACCGACGAACCAGCACCAGAACGACGCCTTGCCGAGCTTTTCGCTGGGCTTCAGGCCGAACACCTTCGGGAACCAGTACTGCAGGCCCGCGAGGTAGCCGAACACCACGCCGCCGATAATCGCGTTGTGGAAGTGAGCGACCAGGAAGAGCGAGTTGTGGAGCACGAAGTCCGCGCCCGGAATCGCGAGCATCACGCCGGTCATGCCGGCGATCGAGAACGTCACCATGAAGCCGACGGTCCAGAGCACGGGCGCGGTGAAGTGCACACGGCCGCGATACATCGTGAACAGCCAGTTGAAGATCTTCACGCCGGTGGGAATGGCGATGATCATCGTCGCGATACCGAAGAACGCGTTGACGTCGGCGCCCGCACCCATCGTGAAGAAGTGGTGCGCCCACACGAGGAACGCCAGCACCATGATCGCGCACGAGGCGTAGACCATCGTCTTGTAGCCGAACAGCGGCTTCTTGCAGAACGTGGCCATCACTTCCGAATAGATGCCGAAGGCAGGCAGCACGAGGATGTACACCTCGGGGTGGCCCCACGCCCAGATCAGGTTCAGATACAGCATGGCGTTGCCGCCCAGCTCGTTCGTGAAGAAGTGCGTGCCGACATAGCGGTCGAGGCCGAGCAGCGCCACCGCGATCGTGAGGATCGGGAACGTGGCCATGATGAGCACGTTCGAGCACAGCGCGGTCCACGTGAACACGGGCATCTTCATGAGCGTCATGCCGGGCGCGCGCATCTTGACGATCGTGACGAAGAAGTTCACGGCCGTGATCAGCGTGCCGACACCGGAAAGCTGCACTGCCCAGATGTAGTAGTCCACCCCCACGTCTGGACTGAACTGCAGTTCAGAGAGCGGCGGATACGCGAGCCAGCCCACTTTCGCGAACTCGCCGACCACGAGCGAAATGTTGACGAGGATCGCGCTGATCGCCGTCATCCAGAACGAGAGCGAGTTCAGGAACGGGAACGCCACGTCGCGCGCGCCGATCTGCAGCGGCACGACGAGGTTGAAGAAGCCGACCATGAGCGCCATCGCCATGAAGAAGATCATGATGACGCCGTGCGCCGTGAAGATCTGGTCGAAGTGATGCGGCGGCAGATAGCCAGGCGAATCGAACGCCATGGCCTGCTGGATACGCATCATGACCGCGTCGGCAAAGCCGCGCACGAGCATGAGCACCGCCACGATCATGTACATCACGCCGATGCGTTTGTGGTCCACGCTCGTGAGCCACTCGGTCCAGATGTACTTCCACTTGCCGGTCACGGTGACGAGACCGAGCACGCCGACGACGATCAGCGCCATGAACGCCGCCGCGCCCATGATGATGGGCTGATCGAACGGGATCGCCTCTAATGTGAGTTTTCCGAACATGCTGCTTACCCCTTGGTCACGCAGGACGGGTCGAAAATCGTGACGTGCCCGTTGTTGTACTTCGCGATGATGTTATTGAAGAGCTTCGGGTCGACGGTCGAGAAGTACTGCACCGGCGCCTTCTCTCGCGGCTTCGCGACCGTTGCGTACTCGTCCATCGAAAGCTGGGTGGACGACGTCTTCACCTTCTGCACCCACGCGTCGAAGTCCTGCTGGCTCGTGGCGAGCGTGCGGAACTTCATGTCCGAGAAACCCTTGCCGCTGTAGTTGGACGAGAGACCGTCGAAATCGCCCGCTTCGTCGGCGATCAGGTGCAGACGCGTTTGCATGCCCGCCATGGCGTAGACCTGGGTGCCCAGCTGCGGGATGAAGAACGAGTTCATCACCGAGTCCGACGTGATGCGGAAGTTGACCGGCGTGCCCACCGGCACGGCAAGCTGGTTCACCGAGGCGATGCCGAGGTCGGGGTAGATGAAGAGCCACTTCCAGTCGAGCGCGACGACCTCGACGTTGATGGGCTTCACGCTCGACTCCAGCGGCTTGTAGGGGTCGAGCTCGTGCGAAGTGCGCCACGTGAGGATGGCGAGGAACAGGATGATCGCGGCCGGAATGGCCCAGACCACCACTTCGATCGCCGTGGAGTGGGCCCACTTCGGCGCGTAGGTCGCGTTGCGGTTCGAGGCGCGGTAGCGCCACGCGAACAGGAGCGTCAGGATGATGACGGGCACCACGACCAGCAGCATGGCCCATGTGGCCGTGAGGATGAGCGACTTCTCGGCCGCGCCCACGCTGCCCTTCGGGTCCAGCACGGCAAAATTGCCGCTGCACCCCGCAAGAGAAACGAGCAGCCCGCTGCCGAGGGGGATTAACCACCTTTTAAAGGCTTTTCTGTCTTTCATGTTTGCCTGTTCTTCCGTTGTCCACCAAAACGCGTAACACCCAACACATTTGCATCGCAAATTCGCCACGCAAAATGCACCCGTATCGTATTCAGCGCGATTCTACGGAATGCACCAATCTCAAAATTTGATCTTTGCTAAGGATTAGCCAGCGGGACAAAGCTCGCCCAGGCAAGCGCGACGGAAAGCCGCAAATATCTTTCCAGGAGCTTTCACCGCGCAGACACCTACTGTGTGCCGGTTTCGGCGTGATGGACAGCGCGCGTGCACGCGAAGACAGGGCACGAAGATACGCGCGCGGCGCAATCGAAGAATGGTCAGAAAATGCGCCGATTCATTCGAATTTCGACATCACTTATTTCGTTCTAAATTCGGGCCCCGTCGATATTCGGCTTTTTAATAATCAATTCACACGTCAATCATTTTTTGGCCACAATGAATTGACTAGAATCAAATAACTGAATGTCGCATGATCTGGCGTGCGCATTTGACGCATGTCACGCCACGCTGCACTATCGATGTCGACGCAGGCGCCCTGCCGCGAAAGTTTGCGGCCGCCCCGCCCTCGCCGCCTTCGCCACTTGTTGGCGAAACCGATCGCTTGGGTTATCTTGATAGGTTCTTCAAGCGCAGCAGCAAGACCGAACGCCACGCCCATGAATTCTGCTTCCAGTGCCCCGCCAGACCGCTCCGCCGACCAGCAGGAGATTCCCGAAAAACCGGGCGACTCCTATGTGCAGTCGTTCGCGCGCGGGCTTTCGGTGATCCGCGCGTTCAACGCCGAGCATCCCGAGCAGACCCTCACCGACGTCGCCGCCGCCACGGGCCTCACGCGCGCCGGGGCGCGCCGCATTCTGCTCACGCTGCAGACGCTCGGCTACGTCGAAGCCGAGGGACGGCTCTTTCGCCTCACCCCGCGTATTCTCGACCTGGGCTTCGCGTACCTCACGTCGATGCCGTTCTGGAATCTCGCCGAACCGGTCATGGAAGAGCTGTCACAGGAAGTGCACGAGAGCTGCTCGGCGGCGGTACTCGACCGCACCGAGATCGTCTACGTGCTGCGCGTGCCCACGCACAAGATCATGACGATCAACCTCTCGATCGGCAGCCGCCTGCCGGCCTACTGCACCTCGATGGGGCGCGTGCTGCTCGCCTCGCTCGACGACGCCGCACTCGACGAAACGCTCGGCTCCTCGCCGCTCTATGCGCATACGGGGCGCACGGTCACCGACGTCGGCGAACTCAAGAAGATCATCGCCCAGGTGCGCCAGCAGGGCTGGGCCATCGTCGATCAGGAACTGGAAGGCGGCCTCATCTCGATCTCCGCGCCGATCCGCAACCGGCAGGGCCGCGTGATCGCCGCGATGAACATCAGCGGCAACGCGCAGCGCACCTCGGCGAAGCAGATGGTGAAGACCTTCCTCGATCCGCTTCAGCAAGCCGCGGCGCGTGTGTCCGGCATGGTCGCGCGGCGCACGTAAAGGCAACTGATCGCAACCGGGCGCGACCGGGCGAACCCGCCCCGGCGTGCTCGAGCCGTTTCAGGCAACCTCGGCAAACACCTGTACGAGCCAGTCGGCGAAAGCGCGCACGCGCAGCGACAACTGGCGGTTCTGCGGATACAGCACCGAGACCGGCAAGGGCGGCGGCGGATGCGCGGGCAGCACGACGCACAGTTCGCCGTTGGCGAGCAGTTCGCGCACGCGGTAGAGCGGCACCTGCACGATGCCGAGCCCCGCCAGCGCGCCGGCCGCATAGAGTTCGGCGCCGTTGACGGCCACCGGACCCGGCAGCGTTACGCGAGCGATGCCGTCAGCGGTCGTAAATTCGAGCGGGAGGGCTCGGCCCGTGGACGGCGAAACATAATTCACGGCACGATGGCCGGGCCGGCCCGGATTGTCCGTGTGCGTGCCGGCGAGTGCCTCGATCGACTCCGGGTCGCCATGCCGTTCGAGATACGCGGGGCTCGCGCAGGTCACCTGCTCGAGCAGCGCCACGCGCCGCGCGATCATCGAGGAGTCGGCCAGTTCGCCCGCGCGCAGCACGCAGTCCACACCCTCGCGCACGAGATCGACGAAGTGGTCGCCCGAGCCAATGAAAAGCTCGACGCGCGGATAGCGTGCGAGAAAGTCGGGCAGGCGCGGCATCACGAAATACTGCGTGAGCGTGCCCTGCATGTTCACGCGCAAGCGCCCCTGCGGATCGGTGTCGCGAAACGCCTCCTCGGTTTCCTCGAGGTCGGCGAGCAGGCGCATGCAGCGCTGGTAGTAGGCGTCGCCGTCGAGCGTCGGCTTGACCTGGCGGGTGGTGCGTTCGAGCAGGCGCACGCCGAGACGCGCTTCGAGACGCTTGATCGAGTTGGTGACCGTCGCGCGCGGCAGGTTCAGATCCTCGGCCGCCTGCGTGAAGCTGCGGCGGTCGACGATGCGCGTAAAAATCTGCATCTCCTGGAAACGGTCCAAGGGCATTCTCGTTGAGTTCTCGGGTCGCCTGCATCTTCTCATGGCAACCGTACCCAACCAAAAATCCCCCGGCCCGTTCGAGCCCTTAAGCGGCTGTTAAGCGGTGCTCGAGGACGGCGCCGAGACTATCCGGCCGCCACCTGCAGCACGAGCTTGACGAACGCCCCGCCCGCCTCCTCCAGATGCCCCGAGTTGTCGATGCGCGCGAACGCGGCGCCCGACGGCACCTCGAACGGCGCACGCCGCGCGAGACGCAACGCGACCTGCTCGGGCGTTTCGCGCGCCCGGGAAGCGAGGCGCGCGGCGAGGACGTGCTGCGCGGCTTCGATGTGCACGAGCGTCATGCGCGGGTAGCGCTCGAACGCCTCGCCCGCGTAGGCGCGCGAACCGTTCACCACGACGGTGCAGCCAAGCGCCATCCATTGGTCGATCTCCACGCCCACGCCGTAGCGCAGCGCGTGGCTGCGCCATTGCAACGCGAACAGGCCGCGCTGCGAACGCGCCTCGAATTCGGCCTCGGTGAGCGCGATGTGGTTCTCGCCGCCGCTGTCTTCGCGCGTGATGTAGCGATGCGCGAAGACGACGTCTTCGCCGGACAGGCGCTCGCGCGCATAACGCAGCAGCGTGTCCTTGCCCGCGCCCGAAGGCCCCATTACATAGATCAGGCCGCCCTTCATGCGCGGGCACCCGCGAACGGCAAGCGGCGCCACAGCGCGAATGGCACGCCCGGCCCGGGCTCGACGAAGAGCGCCGCGCCGTCCACCGGCAGCGGGTTGGCATCGTGCATCTGTATGTTCCAGGCATCGACGAGTTGCGCGCACGTTTGCGCGTCGTTGAGCGAATCGGATAGCGTCATGTGAAAGCGGAATTCTTCGAACACGTACGGATAGCCCCATGTTTCGACATAAGCGCGCTGACGCTGCGTGAGCGGCGCGTCGAGGCGCTTCGCGAGTTCGGCGGGCGTTTGCGGGGCGCGCAGCGAGCCGAGCGCGCGCAGTGCGTTGGCAGCCAGCTCGCGCAGCGCGGTTTCAGCGGCATCGTCGGCGGGGCGCAGCGCCACGAAGCGGCCGAGCAACGCTGCTTCGACACTGGCTTCGAAGCGCGCCTGGCCCTGCGCCCACTGCTGCGCGGCGGCCAGCAGCGCGGCTGGCGTCACGCCCGACGCGAGACGGAACGGCGGCACGAGAGTGCCGTGCCAGCCGTAGCGGCGTGGCGCGACCGTGAGCGTTTCCAGCGGCTGCTCCAGGCCTGCGAGCCACGGCGGCGGCGGGAGGGTGTCGCCCGTCTCCGGATCGCGGCCAAGCCACGCACAGCCCGCCCGCCACCACGCCGACTCGCGCGGCGGCGCATAGTAAAGCGCGAAGCGCGTGGCTTCGTTCCAGTCTTCGTGCAGCACGCTCATATGTCGTGCTCCACCATCAGCTGCACGCGGTCGGCGGCGAAGTGCGTGATGCCGTACTTGATTGGCACGCCTTCGAGATCGACGTCGACGTTTTCCACCCACAGCACCGGCTGCTGCCGGTTGATGTTCAGGCGCCGCGCCACCTCGGCCTCGGGCAGCACGCTGCCGATACGGCTCCACTTGCGCAGATAGTCGGTCACGCCGAATTCGGCGAGGGCCTTCGACGTGCTGTCGACGCGCTCCATGACCACGGGCAGATCGGCGAAGCGTGCGGCGGGATACCAGCTGCGCGCGTAAGTGAGCGGCACGCCATCCGACTCGTGCAGCGTTTCGAGCCGGTAGACGAGCGCGCCCGCGCGCAGCCCCAGGGCCTTGGCGACCGTGGGGTCGGCCTTGCCACGCGAGGACGACAGCAGCTTGCCTGCCGCAGAATGCTGATGGCGCTTCAGGTTCTCGGTAAAACGCGTGCGCTTGCCGATGGTGTAGTCGATCGCGCCGGGCTGCACGAAGGTGCCGCGCCCCTGCTCCACGCTCACGAGCCCCAACGCCGCGAGACCCAGCATCGCGCGCCGCACCGTGTGGCGGTTCACGTCGAAGCGGCGCGCAAGCTCGCCTTCGCTAGGCAGCCGGCCGTCTTCGCCGAAGCCCTTCGCGGCGATCTCCGCCGCGAGGATCTGCTCGATCTGCCGCCACACCGCTACACCCGCGCCGCGCTCAAGCAGGCTGGACGGCGCCTCGTCGTTCGATGTCATGGTGCTGTCATTCCTCTCGGTTCCAATAGCGTTTTGTGCATTGTAGTGCGCAGGGCGTGATGGAAATATGAAAACCTTCATTGCGTCCGCACTGGACGACTGTACCACTAAACGTCTAGACGTTTAGATGAATAGATGGTTCAATCGAGGTCCAGACAAGGCTGTTCGAAAGGCGCAGTTGCCATGTCCGTTCTCCCCCGTTCACGACACAGGAACTCCGATGAACGCTTCCTCCACCCCATCCTCCGCACCGGCGAGCCGGCGCGCATGGATGGCCGTTCTCGCGCATACCCCGCGCGCCGAGCTTGAAGCGGCGCTCAGCGTCGCGCTCGCCGGTGCGCCCGAGCCCGCCTTCGACTGGCTGCGTCCGCCACAAACCGGACTGGCCATGGTACGCGGGCGCATTGGCGGCACCGGCGACGCCTTCAATCTGGGCGAAGCCACCGTCACGCGCGCCACGCTGCGCCTGCGCGCCGCGGACACCGAAGGCGGAGATGCCGGCCAGTCCGGCCCGGTCGGCGTGGCCTGCCATCTGGGCCGCGACAAGCGACGCGCCGAGCTGGCCGCGCTCGCCGATGCGCTGCTGCAACTCCCCGCGCGCCACGACCAGCTGCACGCCCGCTTGATCGAGCCGCTTGCCGCGCGGCTCGCCGCACAGCGTGACGCGCGCCGCGCCGACGCCGCCAGCACGCGGGTCGAGTTCTTCACGATGGTTCGAGGTGACGCATGAGCGACCAACGCAATGCCATGACGCCCGATCTGCTCGCGGCGCTCGCGCCCGGCTTCGGCGATCCGGTTCACGACACGCAGACGGTGTTCCGCACGCTGCTCGACGCGCTCGCGCGCCCCGGCACGATCGGCGTGGTCGAAACGCCGCTGCCGGCGGCCACGGCGGCGGATGCGTCCCCCGCGCGCGCCGGCCTCGCCGCGTTCGCCTCGCTGCTCGCACTCGCAGACTACGCCACGCCGGTGTGGCTCGCCCAGCCCGACGCCGCACTCGCGGCCGCGCTGCGCTTTCACGCAGGTGCGCCGCTTGCACAGCAAGCGCGCGAAGCCGCGTTCGCCTATGTGCACGACGCCGCGGCCCTGCCGCCACTCGACGCCTTTGCAAGCGGCACGCCCGAGTCGCCGGAGCAGTCGGCCACGGTGTTCGTGCGTGTCGATTCGCTCGCCGGCGGCGCACCGCTCACGCTGCGCGGCCCCGGCATCGAAACGACCTGCAGCATCGCGCCCGTCGGCCTGCCCGAGCGCTTCTGGCGCGAACGCGCCGCCCTCGCGCCGCACTTTCCGTGCGGCTTCGACTTCTTTCTCGTGTGCGGGTACCGCCTGATGGGCCTGCCGCG
>NZ_JBFRCL010000047.1:0-68212 GCF_040965695.1 Paraburkholderia sp. BR10937 | reverse complement strand
CCGTTCGGGAACCCGGCTTCTTCTCCGCAGACTGTGTCAAAGTGATGCCCATCAGATTGGGAATGATGGGCATCACTTTGATGTCGCCTTCAGCCACCGTCTATAACGGCCGGCACGAGCCGCTTACCGAAGTTCTGGCTCAAGGTCTTCAATGAACTCAAGACGCGCGGCTGCCAGGACATCCTGATCGCCGTGGTCGATGGCCTCAAGGGGCTGGCCGATGCGATTGGCACGGCCTATCCGCGCACGGCCGTGCAGACCTGCATCGTGCATCTGATACGCAACAGCCTGGAATACGCGAGTTACAAGGACCGGAAGGCTATCGCCGCGGCGCTGCGCCCGATCTACACGGCCGCAAGCGGGCAGGCCGCGCAGCAGGCGCTTGAGGCATTCGCTGCAGGCCCATGGGGCACCCGATATCCGACCATTGTGCAATCCTGGCGGCGTGCGTGGGAGAACGTGACGCCGTTCTTCGTGTTTCCACCAGAAATACGCCGGGTTATCTACACGACGAACGCCATCGAGAGCCTGAACATGCAGTTGCGCAAGATCATCAAGACGCGCGGGCACTTCCCCAATGACGAAGCGGCCATCAAGCTGCTGTGGCTGGCATTACGAAACGTGCTTGCAAAGTCCGTGCGCCATGCCTATGACTGGAAATCTGCGATGAACCAGTTTGCCATCCTGTTTGGCGAGCGGTTTACGCGGGCGCGCGGGTAGCGTTTTTTTTAACCGCCTCGCCCACAAAAATGCGGACAGGTTCTCCGCGTCTGTCCGATCTGGCCGCAGACTGCCAAGTTGTTGCAGCGACTCGTCGAAGAACGCCCGTATCCGCTTAATGCAACCACAGCACTGTTGTCAATAATCGCGGCGACAAGCACACCCGCTTCGGGGTGTACTACCTGCTTCGCAAGCATCTGGTCGCCGCCGGAGCGACCGTACCTACCCTCCGGGAGAAACGCATCCACCCTCATTCTCTGAGGCATACGACAGCGCTCTCCTTGTTAAAGTCAGGTGTAGACTTCCCAGCGATTAGCCAATGGCTTGGTCACGCGAGTCTCGATACAACGATGCGCTATGCGCAATCAGACATCGACATGAAGCGCCAGGCACTCCCTCAAGTGTTTCCAGACATATTGACGAAGGTATCGGCCGACCGAGGAACATTCGGACGCTTGCCGATTATCGACTGGTTGAAGCGGCTCTGATACTTATGTGGAGTTCGAATCACGGCTGCCGACTATCACTATGCCTTGACCCACCGGACTCCACATAACGGTGCACTACACATAGATCGAGTAACGTTATGCAAAACGTTACTGGACGACCTGTCGTATGCTCGCAAGGATCAGGCCGAGGCCAGCGTTCTGTTCGAGCGGATTGCAGAGAGGTATGAGCGAAAAAGTCTTCCGATAACTGCAAACGAAACATTCTCGGACTGGAATGACGTGCTCCCCGACCCCGGCATGACATCGCCGCCATCGACCGGCTTGTGCATCACTCGACGACCTTCGAACTCAACGTCGAAAGCTACCGCCGCCGCAAGGCCGGCGACAAACAAAATGCACTGCGGCGTCAATTGCACGACGACAACCCTGCCAATCCGTTCAGCGCCCAGTTGCCTGACCACGACAACGTTGTCGCAGTAACGATGTGTGTCAACTACACGATCACGCAACGACAACTACGAAGGAGAAACGTCAAATATGAGCTGATATCGAACGACAACTACCCCGTTGACCGGCCAAAATAGTTGTCGCTGACCGGCCGTGCTGGTTGATGCTCTCTAACGCAAGGAATCCAGTACACCTGTCGCGGGACGTTGAGGGCTTCGAGCTGGAGTGTGAAGAATTGAACAAATAGGCGCACGCCTTGGAAACGAACTGCTCGCGACGGGTGCCCAGCCGGTCCAGCAGCGCGAGATTGAGCAGCCGTAGGGCGCTGAGCATGCGCTGGCGGCACTCGGCCGGTTCAAAAGGGTCTTTCGGGCGTGCCTGTCGATGGCGGCTTAATTCCAGGCTCGGGTGCCGTGAAATACGCATTGATGGCGCCGCGTTTCGCGAATCCATGCCATGCTGCGCGGCAACGCCGTGCGGAAAATTTAAGATGTGCTAACCTCCATGAGGTCGATGTTTTGGGCCACCTTGACCGGCGGGTCTTTTCCCAGATACAGGCATCAATGAAAAATGCAGCGACCATGAAAGACAAACCGTATTTAAAGCATCCTTCGCAGCACGTCGTTACGCGAGATCAGTTGGTGCTTGATTACCGCTACCACGTGCAACATGACCAGTCCAACCAGCAGTGCGCAACTTGCGCGATGCACCGCGAACAATTCGTCGGTTAGCGGGCCTTTCTGGAACGGAGTATGGATTTCAACCAGTCCGAAAAACGGATAGCCATTCGGCACCATCAGGAAGCCACTCGCCAGCACTGCAAAGATCATGACGTAAATCAAGAGATGTACTACGCGTGCCAGTAGTTGCTGTTCGACGGACACATCGGGCAGCGCAGGTGGCGCGATTCTGACCAGCTTCCAACCCACCCTCAGCGGAAAAAGCACAATCAGAACCGTTGCTATCGACATGTTCAGTCGCGACAGGAAATCATGCACAGGTCCATTGGCGACCCGGGTGAGCGAGTAACCCGCTACACTGGCGTAAATAATCCAGACAGCAAATGTCCAATGGAAAAATCGTGCGATACCGTCGTAGCGGCCCCGCTCGATCCCGGCCGCCAGCTCTGACCAGTCGCGCAGGCCAGATTGGCCGTCTTGCGGGATCGCGGTTAGCGGCTCACCGGCACGCGAACTGGATCGCTTAGCCGCTCGTGACATCCGGTTCATAACCTCTTCCAGTCCGAAGTCGTTAGGCTGTATCGGGACGCCGCCACGCGTTCCGCCCTTTGCTGATTCAATGCCGGGGTCGGGCGGGTTCTGTCGCAGTAAGACCGAGAGGCCGTCCAAGACCGGTATGGTATGGATTTCCTTATCCAACCAGCGAACATAACTGCTGTGCGGGAGTTTGTACCAACGCCGCCATCGTTCAATTTCCCTTGACGATCATGTGTATGACTTCGATGCCACCCAGGAGAATGCGGACGCAACGAGATTCTTAAACCCGAGCATCGGGCGGGTCCCGCGCTTGATCGCGCGGTGGTCCTGCTCGACGATGTTATTCAGATACTTCGACTGACGGATACTGATCGGCGTCTCCCGCCCGGCGTTGATAGACTCAAACGCAGCGAGATTTGCCCCACTCTTGTCGTTCGGTCTCCGCCTCGGGTGCGCCGTTGCGCTCGATCGATTTTTCAAAGTGGCGCTTCGCGGCAGCCTTGTCAGAAATCGATCGCGTCTCCCGCTTTGTCCACGGCCCGGTACAAGTACTTCCACTGTCCTTTGACCTTGATATCAGTCTCATCCACGCGCCAACTCCTGACGACTTCGCGCTTGCGACGCCAAATGGCTTTTCCCGAACGGGCAGCAACTTGACCGCCCACCGGTGCACGGTTGAATGATCGACATCGGTGCCGCACTCAGCCATCATCTTTTCCAGATTTCGCAGGCTCAGTCCATAGTCCACATACGAGGGCACGCACATCAGCAGCATGACATCGAGCGGATGGTGCAGTCGCTTCAGAACCTTCGCAACTTCTGGGGCAAGGGCCGTTCGTGGCGTCAGTGCCTTCTTATTCATCGGGTCAGTACCAGTTCGTCAGACGCGCATTCTAGCGTTCCGGCACTAACGCGACACAACCATATTCGCGTCGACAACGCCAATTGCGTTCAGGCAGGTCATGAAAATTTGCATTCGTGACGCCCAGTACATCGCCGAACGCACTATGCGGCATTTCCATGTCGACTAAAAATCGATTGTTTGGATAACACAGATCCACGTAACGAATGCATGCGTGCGAGAAATATGCGCGCTGATGGCTTCGCCAAATCAGCTTTCAGCCGGTAGCTTCAGCAATGTCACGTTGCTGACAGCGGCGTCGGGTGACAACTTGCAATGCAAAATACCGAACTGCTTTTATCACGGCGATCGCTTCTCCGCGACGGTAGGGTGCAATTTGGGTGCGCTGGTCTGTTACGCTCGGGATTTTGACGAGCACGAGCCAATGCGTAAGCTAAAAGACATTGACGGATTGCTCAACGGGCGCCACTTCGCTCGCGAAGTTATTGTCCTCTGTGTGCGCTGGTACCTGCGTTACAATCTCAGACTTCACCTCGCTGAAATGATTGCCAAGCGTGTCTGTCGATGTCGCACACGACGATCATGCGCTGGGCCCAGCGCTTCACGCCGGAATTCGTCAAACGCTGGAATCGGCTGGCCTTGAAAGCCGGTCAGTCAATCGACGAGACCTATGTGAAGATCCCTGCCAAATGTGTCTATCTTTACCGCGGCTTGACCGGGCGGGAAAACGATCGACTTTGACTCCCGCCAAGCGAAATGTGGCTGCGGCCCAGGCGTTCTTTGCGAAGACGATCAGAAGTCAGGGGCGCCCTCGGGCTACGATCACGCTGGACGGTTACGCGCCTCACCGCGCGGTGTGCGAAATGAATGCCGATGGGACCTTGCCTAAAGACGCGACGTTGCGGTCCTTGAGATACTTGAATGATCTGATCGAGCAAGATCAGCGCAACATCAAGTCCAGGGTCAACGCGATGCTCGGCTTCAAATGCTTCAGAAACGCGACCGTCACGATCTCGGGCATCGAGTTGATGCATCGCATTCGGAAGGCGCAATTTGACCTTACGAACCTGCGCCTCGAAGATACAAATGCGCCCGCTATTTGGAAGGCAGTTCTTTCTGCTCAATGAGGTCGCCGCAAACACGCTGCTTCTCACTGCTATTAAAATTGCACCAAAGCCGGAGTGTAAGGCCAACGCGCCTCAGGCGTCCGCGATCGAGCCGCGCGACACGCAGCTTTAATCGGCGACCGCCCGGCGTCGGACCACGGTGCTGCGGATCGAGAGCACTCGTCACAGGGTTCGCCAAAAATCGCTGCCGCAGCCGATAGGCAGTTGTCCGGACGTCAAGCAACTGTCCAGCGCGCTTAGACTGAACTCGAGTCAGCGGCCCCCTCCGAGCGGTCGCAACACCTAACACCGCCGCCACCTTCGCGGCACGGCTGTCTATCTCGTCAGAGGACGCCATGGTGCCCCCTCGCCCGCGCTCTTGATCGCGCTAGCTGAATTAGGGGGAGCGGACGAGGCCGGCGGGAGTCGACGGCAACGACTACACTGGACCGTTGAGCGGCGCTGGGGAGACGGTCATGGAACTACGTTGGAAAATCTATCTGGAGCGGCGGGGAAAGGGAGAAAGGGGCACTGTTGGTATACCGGCAGTTACGACGCCGTGAAGCGCATGCTGCGCCGGCTTGCGGCAGAACGCGTCGTCAAGGCAACGACGACCCTCGAATTCGCGCCCGCCGAAGCCACCCAGGTTGATTTCGGCGCCGGCCCCGTGCTCACGCACGAGTCCGGCATCCCGCTCAAGACGTGGATCTTCGTCATGACCCTGTGCTGGTCCCGGTATCAGTATGCCGAGGTTGTGCTTGACCAGACCGTCGAGACGTGGCTGGCCTGTCATCGCCGCGCCTTCGAATGGTTCAGGGGTTGTCCTTCCCGGGTGACGATCGACAACGCCAAGTGCGCGATCATCCGGCACTGCATGCATAGCCCCGAAGTCCAGCGTTCCTACGCGGGGGTCGCCGAAACGTATGGTTTCCGCATCGAACCATGTCCGCCGCACGACCCAGCCAAGAAGGGAATCGTTGAATCCGGAGTCAAGTACGCCAAGAAGTCCTTCGTACCACTACGCGAGTTCCGCGATCTGGCCGACGCGAACCGTCAGTTGCGCGAGCGGATCCTGCAGCAGGCCGGCGTGCGCGATCACGGCACCACGCACGAGCGGCCGCTCACGCGCTTTGCGATCGAGCGGCCGCTGCCCACGCGCCTGCCCGATGTGCCGCCAGTACTGGCCGTGTGGTCCGAGGTCAAGGTGTATACGGACGGCCACGTTGTCTACAAGAAGGCGCTGTACTCAGTGCCCTTCACGCTGGTCGGCAAGCAGCTATGGCTCAAGGCCACCGACACGGTCGTGCAGGCGTTCCACCGGCACGAGCTCGTCGCAACCCATCCACGGCTACGCAAACCGGGGGACCGCCACACCGTGCGCGACCACCAGCCGCCCGAGGCACAGGCCTGGCTCAAGCACGATCCCCAGTGGTGCCTCGCGCGCGCGAAGGACATCGGGCCAGCCCGCCACGCCGTCATCCTCGCGATGTTCAACAACACGGTGCTGGAAAACCTGCGCGGCGCAAAGGGCATCGTGCGCCTACGCGAGAAGGTGGGCGATGAGCGCCTGAACCCCGCATGCGAGCGCGCGCTCGCGTTCTCCGGTCCCCACTATCGCACCATCAAGACGATCCTCGACAAGGGGCTCGACAGCGAGGCTGCGGCGCCATCTACCGCAACGGCGCCCACCGATACCAACCTGAATGGTGGCCGATTCGGCCGCGACCTTCAATCCCTTCTGATCCATTAAGCCAGCCATGAATCCGAGTCCCGAACTGAACCCCATCCTCAAGCAGCTGCGCCTCTCGGGCATCCTTGACTCGCTCGAGCAGCGCAACCGCGAAGCCATTGACGGGCAGCTTGCCTACACCGAGTTCCTCGCAATGCTGCTGCATGACGAGATCGCTCGACGCGACACGAAGAAGTTGGGCGTGCGGCTTGCCCGTGCCGGCTCGAGACGTTCAACTTCGATCTGGGGCCCAAGCTCAACCGAGCCTATATCCACGATCTCGCTACCGGTCGCTCCATCGACGAGAAGGTCTGTGTCTTGCTGGTCGGCGGAACAGGCGTCGGCAAGTCACACCTGGCGCAGGCATTGGGCCACTGCGCGGCCCGGCAAGGGCGTGACGTGTTGTTCATCTCACAGACTGATCTGCTCAAGAAACTGCACGCAGCTCGCGCCACAGACCTGGACGAGCGTAAGTTCCAGCAGTTCGTACGTGTGCCGCTGCTCATCATCGACGACTTCGCAGTCAAACCGCTGCACCCACCCCACGACGAAGACTTCCACGACCTGATCGCCGCCAGGTACGAGCGAGCGGCTTTGACCGTCACGTCAAATTTAGATCTGAGTGAATGGGGCGACGCGTTCCCCGACAACCGCATTCTGGGCGCCGTGATGTGGACCGGCTACGACACGGTGCCTATCGCGTCGTAATCGAGGGAGAGAGCTTCCGCAAGCCCAAACCGATGCCGGCGAGCAGTGAAAACGCGGTTGCCAAATCGGGCAAAAAACGGCATTCTTGAAGCCGTTCGAATCTGCGCTTTACCCCCGCTTCCGCTGGCTCCATTACGCCGCCCATCCCCGGCTCGATTACGCCGCCCCGTGACAGCGAGCACCGGACGCCGACATTAGCGATTTGCTGCCGTTCAACTACGCGAAACGGCAAGCCGAAACGAGCGCGAACTGATCGGCCAATTGCGCGCCACCCATGAAGTCGGCGCGCAATACCCGAGTGCAGTCGTGGACATCGTCGGCCATGCCAGGCCGCCGCGATGCGGCCACGCTCGCCTCTCGGTTGCGAACGATTCTCCATCGGGTGTGGTGAATTTAGCGCTTACGGTTATCCCGCGTCGCCATCCCTCCAGCTTACTGCTCGGTTACGCGTGGAATTCGCGCTCGGGCAGGCGTGGAGTCAGCGTTCGGTTTGGCGTGGAATACGCCCTCATGGCCCATGGCAGGAGGTGCAATATGACTGCCGTCCAAGATTTTTTATGATCCTGGCGGGCGCGGCCATAATGGCTGAAAGTGAGCAGGCGTATGGAGGATATGCACAAGCCGGCCTTGCTGACCAAGAACCGGATGAGCTGTGACCCGCCCACTCTGATCGACCTCAATGGTCTGGATGCGTATGTCAAGGCTGCGCGCGAGCCTGTCCCCGGCCGCGTAGATGTCGATGAAGTCATGCTCATCGGCCAGGCCATCCGCGATCAGCCCACTTCGCAATGCCTGCGCCTCGAGTTCCCTCGTCTGCTCCGTTTCCACCCCGGGCTGTCGCCTGATGTTGCGCACGAACTGAAGAACTGTATCCAGCAGGCAGTTGTTTCCCACCCCGCTGGCCCCCCTTCTCCGCGCTCGATTGCGCCAGAAACTCGTCAAGACTGCCATAGCTGCGAGCAAACTCGAACTGCTGCAGGACGGGCGCCTAGGCCGGCGCGGCACCCGCCAGGGGGCGGGGAGGCGGCTGGGCACGTGCGGCGCGCGCAGGGGGCGCGGGGCCCAGCTACTGCGAAGCGCGTGGCCGGGATCCAGGGCCCGGGGCGCTACCGCAGGCGCGCTTCGCGTGGCGTTGTGCGGCCCGGACGGTGCGGCGTGCCGTTGTAGCTCGCGATCGCGTATTCGACCAGTTCCTCGAGCTCGTCGAGGGAAACATACAAACGCAGGCTACCCTTCGGATCAGCCAGCGCCCGCCGCAGATCGCGCGGATGCGAGCCGGTGTAGCCTAGCAGGCGCGACGACAGGCGGCTTGCGACGGTCCCGAAAAAACGCTCGATGTAGGGTCGCTCGTCCGGGCTGTGGCGCGGCCCCGCATCGACAAGGCACCCAACGAATTCACAAAGTGCCCTGATCGTGTCGTCGGCCAGGTTCGCTTTTGCGTTGTCGAGCTTCATACGTTCCCACACGGCATACGCGAGCTCCGGCATACGCTGCGACGCGAAACCCTCTTGCGCACCGTAGCCGAGTCCGGCGATCGTGAAGTCCTTCACGCGACGAGGCTCAAGCGCGTTTTCGATGGTCTTGATGACATCGTAGCGGCTGTACTCGCTCGCCAGCACGATGTGATAGCCCAGCACGACGCGCGTGTACACGTCGATGATCACCAGCAGCCAGACACGTTCCATTTCGAATTCGTGTTCAAATCACAGCGGATCGCGCACCACGGACTTGGGGCAGATATCGAGCCGGTGGCCGTCGAATTCGACGACCTGACAGGGACGAGTCGCCGGCACCTTCACGTCGTCATCAAAGCGCGGCCCCCCCTTTCAGGTGCGATGCACCGGCGGCGCGCGCGGCTGTACCAAAACTGCGCAGCATTTCCGCCTTCAGCCGGCACGACAGGGAACGGATCGCATGCCCCGCGATGTTGAACGGATAATCCGCTGCAGTCAGGCCCACCGAGCGGCACTGGCGCAGGAACTCGTCATGCATCGCCGGCAGGCACGCGAAGACGCGTGCGCAGGTGTTACGGTCGGGATTCGAAGTTTAGGAGGCGAAGTGACGAATTTAATGCGGACTTATGCGAATTGACGCTTTTATTACGATTCAAAGGTAAATAAAACCGTCACGAGGGGCGCGCTTTGGCTCTTGGTTACAGGGAACGGGTAGTGTCAAATTTATTGCGTCCTACGTCGAGCGTGCCACGTATGTCGACCTGCTCGATAAAGATGCGAAGCAGATCGGTTTCCGCGGCAGGGCGGCTCGTGACCCCATTGATCACCACGACGCCGCCACGTTTGACAGCCCTCAGGCTGTCCGCCCAGGTCACGGCCCCGATGTTGTCACGACTGCATCAGTGCGGCGCGGCAACTGATCGGCGTGGCGGAATATCCGGTTGGCGCCGAGGCGCTCGGCGATCGCGGCACCCTCGTCATTGTGCGACGTGGCCACGAAGCCGGCAGCACAATCCATCTGAATGAGCGCAGTCGACATGCCGCCCGAAGCGGCTTGCACCAGCAAGGACGGCGGACGCTGCGCTCATACTCCGCCGTTGACCGGGGCACTCTCGCGCACTTTTATCAGGTATCACATAAGAGTCAACGTGCCACGAGGGCTGGCTCTCGCAGGAACGGTGTACGTCAGCCAGAAGCCTGGCGTCGATGCGAGCCGGCCGATGGATAGCGTGACGTCGATCCAGGTCTGTCACAAATCCGGAAACAGGGGCAACCATCACCGCGTGCCAAGTCAAATTCTGGATGCTGGAAGACGTCGTGCTTCCCAAACCTAGTGCCCCTTCTTCCATCGCACTCGGGAGACCTGTCATGCAAACCGGACTCACCACTGGTTTTTCTCACGTCAAGCCGCAGGACACGTCACTCACGCGCGGTGGGCTGCGCGATTTCTTTGTCTATCGTGATCTGGAAATCGTCAGGGGCACAAGGTGGTCGCGCAATATTAGGGCAAATCTTGCGCCAAAGTCGGGCGCGGGCTGGCACCCGCATGAAGCAGATTTTCATATCGTCAGCATGCTCTAAGTCGGGGCGAGCTTCGTGTACACCGACAAGGAAACGCTCGTCGAAGCGGGTGATTGCGTGCATCAGGCGCCGTCCGTTTCGAACACGCGCCTGACATGGAGTACATCGAAATCGTGAGCCCTGCCGAATTTAAATCGGTAGACGCGGAAGCGCCGTGCCGGCGCCCAAGTAAGTATAAAGCGGCAGCAAGCGACACCCTGACGCATGCACAAGCTTGCCGCTGCACCTACAGTTGATATGTCCGTCGATTACTGTGGCGGGTCACGAAGCCACGAACACGACCGGAGAAATTCATGCGCATCACGCTCCATCTCAGCACCTTCGACCGCCTTGACCCGAATGCCTATGCGATCCTTTGGCTCGACAACGACACCCACAAGTGGTCGCGCGAAGGTCATGCCGGTCTCCAATTCCCCGACTGGGGAAAGCTGCGGGTCGATGCTCGCGGCACGCTGGTGTGCGACCAGCAGAATGCGCGCCCCCTGTTCATCCTCGACGGTCTCGCCGTGGAAGCCCAAACTGGCCCGTTCGAGGGGGAATCAGGCGAGGCACTCTGGTGCTGCACTGAATGCGAGAGCGGATCGGTCGTTGCAGGGCACTGGCATGTGCAGTGCGTCGACAAGGACACCGTGCTTGCCGAGCACAGCGTGTTTGCTGGGGACGAGGTCTGACCTCGGACGCGCCTTCGCCTCGTTGCATGCGAATCTTCGGTGAATCCCTGAAAGCCCGTGTCAGCGGGCTCGAACTATTCCAGTTCCGGAATGATGCGTCTGGTTAGGGACAAAGGATGCCGACGTCCAAATCGACCAACCGCTGCCGATGACACGAACTGGCTTTTCGAGCATCGTGTTCAACAACGGCCTCACCCCGGCGCAAGCTGGGTATTCGTACTTTTGGTGCAATTTCTGGCGATCTGATCGAAAAACCTTAAATACCACCACCTTGCACTCCTTCGGCTAGTCAGCAAAGCCTTGTAGCGTGGGGCTTTGAGGAACGCAAGCGCCAAAAATTGCACCAAAGATCGTGTCAGAGTGCAAGTCCTGCGGGCACAATTCTTTTACCCTCATCCCTGACCGACGGAGATACGACCACGTTTAAAGCTCCCACACGCCCACTTAGACGACCCCTGCATCGCTTGCAACGGGAGCCACACTCTGGTCAGCGGCCCTACGCTGCCAAACGACTTTTGCAATCGAGATATCGCTATACACCGCCCCCTTGAGCGCTCCGTTTGCGGAATTAAGGGTCGCCTCCGTACGCTTGCCGCCGGCGAGGAATCTGTACGGGGCGTCTTCACCGAGACCTGCGAGCTGTCCTTTGATGCCTGCGAAGCGCGCCGTCTTGCGATTTGACTCGTAGAAGCTCGTCTTCCTATCGATTACTCGCAAGAGGTGTCGAATGGCAAGCGACTTGGGTCGCCGCGTCCCTGCACCGATTTCAGCTGATCGGTACTGACCTTAAACCTCGGAAACTTCATTTCCACTCCCGTACGAAACTCCGCCGCTTCATCAGCCCAAATTTTCGGCAGATCAATGTCGGGATCCAGTGTTCTGTCCCAGAAATAATTTTGCATAGCCGAGCCACTTTCTGGAATTGAATCGGCGGTCTCGGTCCACACGAACGGCCGGCCGTGTTGGTTGTACTGCTCGATATATCGCTCGCTGGTGATGAGTTGCCGCACGTTCTTGAACGACCCTCGACGGATCGCCTGCTGTGTAATCAGGCCAAACCAGCGTTCAACCTGATTCAGCCAGCTTGAGTAAGTCGGCGTGAAGTGTATGTAGTAGCGCGTATGCCTGGCCAGCCACGCCCTGACCTTGGGATGCTTGTGTGTCGCATAGTTGTCGACGATCAGATGCACATCGAGATCGGCAGGCACCGCCTGATCCACATGCCTGAGAAACGCCAGGAATTCCTGATGTCGGTGGCGCGGCTTACATTGCGCAATAACTTCACCCGTTGCCGTATTGAGCGCGGCGAACAACGACAGATATCGGGCCACCGAACTCTTCGAAATCCCTGTCTGCGCAGCAGCGGAGCGCACGCTCCAGTGCGTTGCCCCATCCGGCTTCTCATGCAGCATCCTCGCAAGCAATTCCGCGACTGCTTCATCATCATGCGTGCGAGGCCGGCCTGGACGGGCTTCATCATGCAGACCGGCAAGTCCGTGGGCAACAAAGCGCTTCTTCCAGTGCGTAATTGCAGGCGGTGTTACTTCGCACTGCGTCGCAATTTCTTGACCGGTATGACCGTCAGCGGCCATCAAGATAATCTTTGCCCGGCGCACGAGAGAGTGAGGCAGCGAACGCGAGCGGCTCATTGAGAGCAATTGCTCTCGGCTCCAGCTCCGACACGACAAGCTCGATTCCTTTGCGTCCCATGATCGCCCCCAACTCACCGTGATTCGATCATAGAACAATCTGAATTTACGTAAAGTTATTTCTGGGACAGAACACTAGATCCTTCCAAATACCCGTGCAATATCCCGCGCGAAACTTCGTGTCAGGATTCTGAGGCGGCTATGTGATGGAGCCTGGGATCGACTACGACGAGATCGAGACCTTCGTGGTGCCGAAAAACACCACGTATATCGTCCGCGCCGAAATGGACCACTACGACGAAGACCCGGAGGACGAAGTCGGCGCTTCCTGCATCGTTGCGGTCACCATGCAGCCTCAAAGAAATGATAAGTATTGCCGTAGACGTGAACGACTTGATACCGGGGCCGGCGGCGACGTAGTCGATAGCCCTCATCGAGCCCCTTCAGGTTCCGCCGTTGGAAGGGACGGCTGTGTCGACCAAGGCCGCGCCACATGGGCTAGCCAGCCAATAAATGAAAGTACTGATTCGGCTCCAGCACGGCCGATTTGAGGCGGTTCTAGAGAAGAACGCCTGGCTCTACACGCGTTGCTGACTCCACAGATGTTGCCGTGTAGTGTGCTTGAAGGGCACGTCCGCCGCTGTATGAGCAGACGAATGAGTTGCCTCTCTTGATTGACGGGCACGAGCGCGACGATAAACTACGTCAGATGGACTCCCTACACGGTACCGACGTAAATCGCAGCGCCAGCATACTGCGCGAGGATGGCGAGTTCACGCTCTACCGGGTCCAGCCCACCGGCAGCACCGGCAGTGTGCTGGTGGTACGTCCCGCCGACGAACATCCCCCAACCGCCCTTCTCGAACGCCTCGCTCACGAGTTCGCGCTGAAGGACGTACTCAACAGTCAGTGGGCAGCGCGCCCTTTGAAGCTGGTGCGCGATGACGCACGGATGGTACTAGTGCTCGAGGATCCGCTTGGCGAACTGCTCGAGCGGCAAATCGGCGGACCTGGCGAGGTGGGACATGTGTTGTCCCTCGCTGTGGGCATTGCAGCGGCGCTGGGTAAAGTCCATCAGCACGGCCTCGTGCATAAGGACATCAAACCTGCGCATATTCTGGTGGACTGCGTCGACGGCCACGTGCGGCTCACTGGCTTTGGAAGCGCCTCTCGACGCACGTATGAACGGCAATCGCCGGAACCGCCGGAAACGATCGTCGGTACCCTCGCCTATATGGCGCCTGAGCAGACTGGGCGGATGAGCCGCTCGATCGATTCGCGCAGCGACCTCTACGCATTCGGAGTCACGCTCTATCAGATGCTCACAGGGACCCTGCCGTTCACCGCGGCCGACCCGATGGAGTGGGTACATTGCCATGTTGCACGCAACCCGGATCAGCAGATCCGCGGCAGTTGCTCGCCCGAAAGCCAGTCGGCAATGCGCCGGCCACCGAATTTCGTCTCAATCTGAACGAAGCCATGCGCGTCCTCGACCACTTCGCCGATGCGCGCCGCCGCCACGCCCAACGGATGCGCGCGCATCGCCGCGAGCAGTTGCGGCGCGTCGCCGCTTGCGCAGATCGCGACCAACTTGCCTTCGTTGGCGACATAGAGCGGATCGAGGCCCAGCAGCTCACACGCCGCATCGACTTGCGGCAGCACGGGAATCGCGCGCTCCTGAATGCGCATCCCGACGCGCGACTGGCCGGCGATCTCGTTGAGGGTCGTGGCAAGCCCGCCGCGCGTGGGGTCGCGCAGCACGCGCACGCGAGGCGTGACGGCAAGCATGTCCGCCACGAGCGTGTGCAGCGCGGCGCTGTCCGAGCGGATCTGCGTTTCGAAGCCCAGGTCCTCGCGCTGCGACATGATCGCCACGCCATGTTCGCCGATCGTGCCCGAGAGCAGCACGACATCGCCGGGCCGCGCCTGCGAGCCGTCGATATGAATGCCCGCGGGCACGACGCCGATGCCGTTCGTGGTGATGAACACACCGTCGCCCTTGCCGCGCTCGACGACCTTGGTGTCGCCCGTCACGATCGGCACGCCGCACGCGTGCGACGCCGCGGCCATCGACTCGACGATGCGGCGAAGATCCGCCAGCGGGAAGCTCTCCTCCAGGATGAAGCTCGCGCTGAGATACGAAGGCCGCGCGCCCGCCATCGCGACGTCGTTGACGGTGCCGTGCACGGCGAGGCTGCCGATGTCGCCACCTGGAAAGAACAGTGGCGAGACGACGTGCGCGTCGGTGGCCATCACCATGCGCTCGCCTGGGCCTTGCGCAAGCGGCGCGAACGCGGCCTGGTCGTTGCCCTGGCGCAGCCATTCGTTGTCGAAGGCCGCGACGAACAGCTCGCGGATCAGTTGCGCCGACGCGCGGCCGCCCGCGCCGTGGCCCATGTCGATGCGGCCGTCGCGAAAGTTCAGGGGCCGCACGAAGGCGGGCTTGACCGAAGATGGGTGGGCTGGGCTCATGCTGCGACAACCGGAATATCCTTGAAACGACCATAAGAGTAATGCGCGGCGCACGCGCCTTCGCTCGACACCATGCACGAGCCGATCGGATTCTCGGGCGTGCAGACCGTGCCGAACAGCGTGCAGTCGCGCGGGTGCTTGAGACCGCGAAGGATCGCCCCGCACTCGCACTTGCGATGATCGGCGACGGGCCGGTAGACGAGTTCGTAGCGGCTTTCCGCGTCGTAGCGCGCGTACTTCGGGCGAATGCGCAGCGCGCTCGCCGGGACCTCGCCCAGGCCACGCCACTCGAACGACTCGCGCGTTTCGAACACGTCCTGCATTAGCGCCTGCGCGGCCGCATTGCCCGCGCGCGTGACGGCGCGTGCGAATTCGTTCTCCACCTCGGCGCGGCCGTCGTTGACCTGGCACACGAGCAAGAGGATCGCCTGCAACACGTCGAGCGGCTCGAACCCGGCGATCACGACCGGCTTGCGATACCCCTGCGCGAAGGCCTCGTAAGGCGCGGAGCCGATCACGATGCTCACGTGCGCGGGGCCGACGAAGCCGTCGAGCGGCACCGCGTTCGCGTCGACGGACGGCGCGGCGAGCAGCTGAGTGATGGCGGCGGGCGTGAGCACGTGGCAGCACAGCACGCTGAAGTTCTCCGCGCCGCTGGCCGCCGCCTCGCGCACGACGAGCGCGGTGGGCGGCGTGGTGGTCTCGAAGCCGATTGCGAAAAAGACCAACTCACGCTCGGGATGCTCGCGCGCGATGCGCAGCGCGTCGCGCGGCGAATACACCATGCGAATGTCCGCACCGCGCGCCTTGGCACGCTGGAGCGACAGGCCGTCCGAGGCCGGCACGCGCATCGTGTCGCCATAGGTGCAGAGGATCACGCCGCGTTCGAGCGCGAGGCGAATCGCCAGATCGATGCGCCCGATCGGCAGCACGCAAACCGGGCAGCCGGGACCGTGGATCATCCGCACGTTTTGAGGCAGGAGATCGGCCACGCCGTAGCGGGAAATCGCGTGCGTGTGACCGCCGCAGAACTCCATGAACTGGTAGCGGCGCTCGATCTGCGTCTGCGCCTGGATGCGCCCGGCAATGCGCGCGGCGAGTTCGCCGTCGCGGAATTCGTCGACGTATTTCATTGCGCGGCTCCGGGTTGCGCGATGGGCGCGTCATGCGCCTCGCCAAGCGACTGGGCGACTTCGCCGAACAGCGCGAGCGTGCGCTCGGCCTCTTCCGGGTCGATCACGCCCAGCGCGAAGCCGACATGCACGATCACGTAATCGCCCGGGCGCGCGTCTGGCACGAGCGCGAGCGAGACCGTCTTGCGCACGCCCCCGAGATCGACGACGGCCGTTTCGGCGTCAGACCATTCGATGAGCCGTGCGGGAATAGCTAAACACATGGGCTAACTCCTGATTCTTGGCGCAGTCGCGAGCATCGCGCGTAACTGCGGATCGTATGCGGCAACCCAAGCTTGGCCAAGCGCGAGGCCGGCGTCACCACAGGGTACTGTGCCGGGCATGTGGGTGCGCACCCCGCGCGTCGCGAGAGACGTGCGCAGATGCGCGGCGAGCAGCCGGTTTGCGAAGCAACCGCCGCCAAGGAGCACGGAGCGACCTTGCGCGGCGAGCGTGGCCCAGTGGGCGAGCGCCGCAGCCAGTGCGAGATGAAAGACGGCGGCGCCGCGCGCGGCTTCGCCCGCGTCCGCGAGCGTCAGCAACTCGGCGAGGAGCGGACGGAGGTCAAGCTCGCCGTTGTCCGTGACTTGCCACAGGTCCGCCACATTGGGGGCCTCGTGCGCGTCGAGGTAGCCGCTCGCGAGCCTTTCGAGTGCGATGGCCGCCTCGGCTTCGGCGCGCTGGCGCAGGCACACGCCGAGCAGTCCCGCCGCAGCGTCGAACCACCGTCCCGCGCCGGTGCTCGGCGGGCAATTGCGGCTGCGCGCGAGCATGACGCCGACCGTGCGCGCGGCGCTATCGCCCACGGCGGCCGCGAAGCGCTGGTCGATTTCGTCGCTCCGCCCGAGCGCGTGCAGGGCGGCGGCGGCCATGCGCCAAGGCTCGCGCGCCGCGACGTCGCCGCCGGGCAGCGCGAGCGGCGTGAGACTGCCCAGGCGCCGCCAGCCGGCGGGCGCCACTTCCAGCAGTTCGCCGCCCCAAGCGGCGCCGTCCGTGCCGAGACCCACGCCGTCGAGCGCGAGGCCGACAACGTGCTCGCTCAACCCGTGCTCGGCCGCGACCGCGCCGATGTGCGCGTGATGATGCTGAACGGCGACGGTCGGCACGCCGAGCCGCTCGCCCCATTCGAGCGCGACGCGCGTGCTGTAGAAGTCGGGATGCAGATCGTGCGCGATCGCGCGCACGGGCCGCCCCGCGCGCGCGGCGGCCTCGACGAGCGCGGCCACCGACGTATCGAGCGCCACGCAGTGCGCCGGGTCGTCGAGATTGCCGTGCAGCGGCGACCAGTGCACCTCGCCGCCGATGCACACGCACGCGGCGTTCTTCAGCCACGCGCCGGTGGCGAGCACCGTATGATCGCCGAGGGCATGCGGCAGGTGCTGCACATGCGCCGTCATACGGCGTCTCCGGCGCGCCGCTGCTCAGCGCGCAACGCCGCAAGCTCGCTCTCCAGCACGCCGATGCGCTCGACAATCGGGTCGCGCGCACGCGCGATCCAGTCGAGCCACGCATCGAGGCCTTCGCCGGTCGTGGCCGAGAGCCGGATCACTTCGATCGACGGATTCACGCGGCGCGCATACGCGATGCACTGCTCGACGTCGAACTGCACATAAGGGAGCAGGTCAATCTTGTTGACGATCATGAGGCGCGCGGCTGCGAACATGTCGGGATACTTGAGCGGCTTGTCCTCACCCTCCGTCACCGAGAGGATCGCGACCTTCGCCTCCTCGCCGAGATCCCACACCGCGGGGCAGACGAGATTGCCGACGTTCTCGATGAACAGCACGCTGCGCGGTGCGTGGGACGCGAGGGACGCGTGCTCGTGAGCATGGTCGTGCAGCGACAGCCGCCCGAAGGCCGCCGTGACCATCGCCGCGTCGAGATGGCAGCCCTTGCCCGTGTTCACCTGGATCGCGGGCGCACCGGCCGCGCGAATGCGCTCGGCGTCGTTCGCCGTCTGCTGGTCGCCCTCGATCACGCCGACGGGCAGACCCGGCATCCGCTCGCGCAGCGCGGCGATCGACGCGCACAGCAGCGTCGTTTTCCCCGAGCCCGGGCTCGACACGAGATTCAGCGCACGCACGTCGTGTGCCGCGAATTGCCGCCGGTTGGCGGCGGCATGGCGATTGTTCTCGCCCAGCACATCCTGCTCGAGCTTGATGGTGCGCCCTTGGTCGAGGCCGGGCACCGTCACGCCCGCTGGCCCGAGGCCGTAGTCCAGGTCTTGGCCCGATGCGCCCGGGTGGGCGTGGGAATGAGAGCCGGAGTGGCCGTGCGCCTGCGCGCCCTCGTGCCCCTGAGCGGCGTTTTGCCGATCGCCGGGGCTGTCGCACCCGCATACCACGCACATGTTGCTTCTCCTTGCGCTAATCCGATGATTGTCAGGCATCGTCGACTGTCAGGTCGACGATGCGCAGCTCCGTGCCGCCGTTCGGCTGGAGCCAGTAGCCGCCGCAGTGTGCGCAGGGGTCGCCGCGCACGGCCAGCGGCACGGTCGCGTTGCAGGTCATGCACCACGCGCTGCCCGATGGTTCCTCGACCTCGACGCGCGCGCCGGCAAGGCAAGTGCCAGTGGCGATTGCTTCGAGGGCGAAGCGCAGCGCCTCGACCTCGACGCCCGCGAGTCGCCCGACTTCGAGCCTCAGCACCTTCACGCGGACAAAGCGCTCGCGCTTGGCGGCCGCTTCGACCGATGCCAGCACGCCGCCGGCCAGGCTTACTTCATGCATATCGTCGGTTCCGCCCGGTCGAGCGCATAGGCGATACACGGATCGAACGCGCCCATCCACACGCCTGCGTGCGCGGCGAACGCTCCATCGCCGGGCGCGGGGTCGAGTCGCGACAAGGCTTGCGCGAGCGTGCCCTGGCGGTGAAAATTCCACTCGGTCGGCGCGACCACGCGGTAGTCCTCGATGCGCGCCGTATCGTCCGGCGCGAGTCGCACCCAATGGACCAGCACGCCGCGCGCCATCTCGCACCAGCCGAGCGCCTCACCGGGCGCGCACGTCAGCGCGCCAAAGCGCAGCGCACGCGCGCCGTCGGCCGCCGCTAGCCGCACCACGTCCGCGACGCGCGCGCCAAGCCGCAGCCAGGGCGTATCGTAGTCCAGCGCGCACGGATCGTCGCTACGCGTCCACACGCCGGTCTCCGCGGGCTGACCGCGTTGCAGGGGAGCGTGCGCGAAAGCCGGACTCCCGGCAATCGCTGTGGCCAGTTCGCTCAACCGCGCTTCGTCGATCACGAGTGGCCGCGGCGTGGCACGGGTTGTATCGGCGTATGGACGGCAGTCTGCCAGCAACCGGGCCGGGAACGTCTTGGCCCGCGCGCTCCAGGCGCTAAGGCAGCCACGCGGATCGTCCGCCCAGTGTGCGAGCCATTTGCACCCAGGCATGCCGAGAACATGCCGCTCCACCCAGTCGGGCGAGCCTGCCGCTTCGACATCGGGCAGCCTATGCGGCGCGGCGGCGGCAAGCCTCACGGGCCAGTCGGTCCAGATGCAGCGCAGCTGCACGGCGAGCGTTTCGCGCGTAAGCATCGAGGTATGAGCCGCTTTGACGGCATCCTCCCGCTCGTGCACCGCTGAGCCGCCCGCCGCGCCGACGGCAAGTTCCGCGCAGAGTCGGTGCGCGAGTCCGCACAGCGCGAACAGCGCCGAAAGCCGCGACGCGGCGGTTGCCGCCGGTTGCCCGCGCAGCAGCGTGGCGGCGAGCGGCGGGCGGCCGCCCGCGATGCTGTCCTGCCGGCCGGGGCGCACCCGGTATTGCCCGGCCAGCGTCGCCGCATTCATGCAGCGCTCCCGAACGCGCCCGGCCGCAACAGGAACGCGCGCCGCGACGCGCGCGGCGCAATGCCCGCTGGGTCGCCGTTCCCATCGCCCTTCGCGCCGACTTCCCCGCCGCGCAACTGCGCGAGGACGGCCTGCGCGGTGGCGACGGCGCTCTCCTGGCCGGCGAATTCGAACATTGGCGAAAAGAGCGAACAGCACGCATACGCGCCCACGCCTTGCACGTGCGCGCCGATCCATTCGACGTTGCCTACGCGCAAGCGTGCCTTGCCGCACGGCCGCGGACATGGCACCGAATCCTGCATCGCGCCGGGCGGCCTGAGGAGATTCATGGACCACGGCGTGATCAGCACGCCGAGCCAGGCACCTCGCGCCCCGGCCTCCCCGGGCATCGGCGCGAAGCCGATTGCCTCGACGGGCAAGGCGCGATTCACGACCGGCAGATCGCGCATCGCACCGTTGGCGACCGTCTCGAAGTGCGCGACCAGCGCCGCCACCCGTGGCTCGCCGCGCGGGGTGTCTCGCACGATGGCGCGCGCGGTCAAGCCGCGTCCCCCACCACCATGAACTGGTCCGCCGCGCCGTCGCAAACGGGGCAGCGCCAGTGCGCGGGAAGCGCCGCGAACGGCACGTGGGGCGGAATCTGCCAGACCGGGTCGCCTTGTTCGGGATCGTAGATCCACCAGCAGATCTTGCATTCGAGGCGCGTATGAGCCGCGATGCGGCTGCTATCGCCGAGATAGCTGCCCTCGAATTGCATCATGCGATCGTTCATCGTCACGCTTCGCCTACCCACTCGATCAACTGGGCAAGGCGCTCGCACGAATCGGCGATGTCTTCCGGCGCGGCGCGCACGACCTCCGGCAGATCGGTGATCTCGATCGTGTTCAGGATCAGCGTATCCTGCGAGTTGAAATACGCAACGCGCCAGCAGTTTGCGATCGCCGTGCTGCCCACGCGGCAATTTCCGTAGCCGCGCGCGAGCACCTGCACGGAGCCCTCGCCCAGCATGGCGTCGATCAGTTGTTCATCCCCCGGCGACAACGGCAGGAGCGTCAAATTGACGACATGGGGCGCGTCCCCGGCACGCCAGCGCGCAACATGATCGCGCGCCTCGCTCAGGACCGACGGCGCGTTCATCACGCCCGGTGGCAACGACCCCGGCAACGGCGCCATCGGCTGCGTCCCCTCTGCGGGCCGCGCGAGGAGCGCCGGTGCTGCACCGATTTCGAGGCGGTCGGCCGCGCTCGCGCCACCGGGCTCGACCACGCGCCACAGCCCGGTTAACACCGTCTCCTGGATCAGGACGCTGCACCGCTGCGCATTGTCGATGCGCGCGCTGACCTCGCCCTCGCCCAACACGTCGTTGAGAATGCGCAGCGCCACCGCGTCGCAGGTCGTCAGGTCGATCGCTTCGGGCGGCGTGCCGGGTTCGTATGCCGCCAGCACGCGCAGTACATCGCGCAGCACGCCGCGCGCGGCGTCGAGCGCCCGCGCGTCGGCGCGCTCGGGCAGCGGCGGCGCTACATAGGTGCGCATGCCTTGCGGCATCGGCAGATAGTCGAGCACCGCATCGCCCTCGTCCTGGCTGCCGTGGCCGAATGGCACGACGGGAACGGGAAACGGAGTCATGGACATGGTTGGCAATCCCGATGATTGATCGATGTTCAATCGACGCTTGGTAACGGATAGTGACAATCCGCCGAAGCGCCGGCGGCGTTGACGGGAATGCCAACCGAAGGCACCCGCGTAGTCGGCTGCGCGAGCGCATGGGCGACGTTGGCCACGTAATCGTCCCAGTCCATCATGCCCGCGAGCGTCGTGACATAGCCGCCGTCGCGCAGCCACAGCAATGCGGGCCAGCGCTGAGAGCCGACGCGGCGCACGATCGCGTCCTCGCCTTCGCGCGTCGCCACAGCCACGCGCAATGGGCGGCCAAAGCGGCCCTCCGCGAGGCGCGCGAGTTCGGGCAGCACCACGGCCACGTCGAGGGATTCGGGAAAGCGCACCGGGTCGCCCGCAAGCAGCACGACGCATTCGCCGCTATCCGCCAGCCAGTCGTCGAGTGTGCGTTCGTCCACGAACTCGGCGTGTCCGTCGTCGATCAGCCGCTGCACCACGGGCGCCACCTCATGCGCGGCGCCGCCCGTATTTGTCACGTCGATTCCTTGGTGGACCGGTGAGTGCCGCGCGCCGCCAGTCAGCCGGATCAGGTCGTCCACGCCGAGCGCGGACGGCAATTCAAAATGCGCGCTCGCGCGGGCCATGGCGGCATCGCCCGCCAGCGCCCGCTCGACAAGCGAGAGCGTCGCGTCGATCTCCGCCGCGCGCGTCGCGTCGAGCTTCTCGCGCGCCGCGTCCAGAAAGACCAGCAGCCATTCACCGGCGCTGCACGGGCCAACCAGCGACGTGTCGATGCGGCGGCGCTCGCAGCGCCCGTCGCAGGACGCCTGCAAGCCCTGCACCTCGATTACCCGCATCGGCACGCCTACGCACACGACGGCGGCTCCTCGCGGCGCGTGCGCAGCAGCACGCGCTCGTCGCCGGTGCGGCACGCATCGGCTTCGCTCGGCCGCTCGCCTTCGTAGCGCGCGAGCGCGAGATGCGGCAGCGTGACCGCCTCGTCGGCGCGCAGCGGGGTGCGGCGCGGCGAGGGTTCACCGCACCATGCGGCAAGGCGCTCGACGCCCAGTTCGAGCGCGCGCTCCAGCGACGCCTTCATGGCGGGCCGCAAGCTGCCGCCGTAATCGTCCACTTCGTCGGGCTGGCAGCCGACCAGCAGCACGCGGCGCGGATACCGGCCGGTCAGGCGCGCGAGCATCAGCACCTCCTGGAAGCCGGTCTGGTGCAGGCTCATCTTGCGCACCCCGAGAAACGCCGGAACGTCGTCATCCTCAACGATCTTCAGCGTGCCGGGCGCGAGACCGTAATCGACCGCGTCGAAAATCAACAGGCTGTCGGCGGCCTGGACGTACTGGACCAGATACAGCCCTTGCGTGCCGCCGTCCATGAGGCTCACGTGCGGGGCGAATTCGAAGCGCTGCTGGAGCGCCTCGATGCAGCGCACGCCAAAGCCCTCGTCGGCCCACAGCACGTTGCCGATGCCGAGCACGACGATGGCGGGCGCGCCGCTTTGCGGGGAAGTCAGCATCGCGGCCTCACTTCTTGAACGTGCGGTGGCCCGAGATCATCGAGCCGACCACGCTCTGGCGGCCCATGATGTCCTCGCGAATCGCCGCATAGACATGCAGGATCACGAAGATCATGATCGCCCACATGCCGAGGTGATGCGTGGTGTGCACGCCTTGCGACTGGCCGAACAGCGGACGCACCCAGCCAAACGCAATCTGCTGCCACGAACCCGCCTGCGCGCCTTCGCCGTACAGCGCGAAGCCGGTCACGATCATGAACAGGGAGACCAGTAGGAACACGAAGAACATTGCGAGTCGCGACAACGGATTGTGCCCGCTGAACTGGCACGGCGTGGGCCCGACAAACGCGTAGTAACGCAGCATGGCGAACATGGCGAGCCAGTACTCGCGCGAGAACACCGGCACCCAGAACATCTCGCGCGCATGGTGATTGCCGACAATGGCCCAATAAGCGCGGCCCGCGAGTCCGATGGCGAACAGGTAGGCGGCGGTGAAATGCGCGAAGCGGATATAGCCCATCAGTAAATGCGCGCTTGCCTCGCCGGGCTGCGTGGGAAGCGGCGAGCCGATCAGGTAGCCGGTCACCGCGAGCACCACGATCGATGCCGCGTTGATCCAGTGCCAGACGCGCACCGGCGCTTCGTACACGTAAATCGCCTCGGCGGGCGGAACGGTGTCGCGCGCCTCTTCGCGTCGGGAATACGATTGCATCGTCATCATCCTTTCTTGGCCGCCACTGCGTCGGCGAGCGCAGGCGTCGCAGCGGCCTAGTGTTAGCGCACGGTCACGGCGGTCATTTCAGCGCCGTCCTCGCTCATCACGTGCGTCGAGCACGCCATGCAAGGATCGAACGAATGCAGCGAGCGCAGGATCTCGACAGGCTGCTCGGGGTTCGCAATGGGCGTGTTCATGAGGCTCGCCTCGAATGCGCCGATCTGCCCTTTAGCGTCGCGTGGGCCGCCGTTCCAGGTGCTCGGCACGACGCACTGGTAATTCTCGATGCGGCCATCCTTGATCCTGATCCAGTGGCCGAGCGCGCCGCGCGGCGCGGCGACCGCGCCCACGCCCTTCGCTTCGGCGGGCCACATCGACGGGTCCCACTTGTCGACGTTCGCGGTCGAGGTGTCGCCGTTGCGGATGTTGTCGATGAGGCTTTGCCAGTCGTCCGCCATCATCTCGGCGCAATACTCCGCTTCGAGCGCGCGGGCGAGCGTGCGGCCGATGGTGGTCGGCAACAGTTGTTTCGCGCCGTGCGAGGTTTCGGGCAAGCCGAGCAGCTTCGGCATGCCTTGGTTCACGGCGACGAGCGAGGTTTCGATCTGCTCCTTCGTGCGCCCGCAATGCGCATTGCCCTGCTGCGCGTGCGCGTAGCCCAGGATGTAGCGCGCGAGCGGTCCGACCTCCATTGCGTGCCCGCGCCAGCGCGGCGACTTGACCCACGAGTATTTCGCGCTCTCGTCGATCGACTCGATCGCGGTGCGCGTGCCCTTCGTGTTGGGCCCCAGTTCGTAATGCGGCTCGGTAATCCCGTCCCAGGGATGCAGCCCGCGGTCGTTGTCCGGGTATTGATACCAGGAGTGCGCAACGAACTCCTGCACTTGCTCGGGGTCGCGCGGATCGACCGGCAGGATCGTGTTCCAGTCGCCGTTGAGGATCGCGCCGCCCGGCATCTGGTTGGTGGATGGGTTGTAGTTGACGAGCGGATACGCGCCGTAGTCCATCACGTTGGTCGCGGCGAGGCCGCCGCCATACAGCCAGCCGCGCGCCTTGTAGATCGTGCCGATTGCAAGCAGATCGGGCACGTAGACGTTGCGACAGAACGTGATCGCTTCGTCGATGAGCGACTTGACGAAGTTCAGGCGCTCCATGTTAATCGGTGCACCGGCGGCGAGATCGCCGTCGATATTGATCGCGCACGGCACGCCGCCCACTAGGTAGTTCGGGTGCGGATTCTTGCCGCCGAAGATCGTATGAATCTTGACCCACTCCTTTTGCAGGTCGAGCGCTTCGAGGTAGTGTGTGACGGCCATCAGGTTAGCTTCCGGCGGCAGCACGTAGGCGGGGTTGCCCCAGTAGCCGTTCATGAACGGCCCGAGCTGGCCGCTTTCAACGAACTTGCGCAGGCGCGTCTGCACGTCGCGGAAATAGCCCCGCGACGACATCGGATGCACGGGCGAGACGCGTTGCTGCAACTCGGACGTGGGCTTGGGGTCGGCCTTCAGCGCCGATACCACATCGACCCAGTCGAGCGCGTGCAGGTGGTAGAAGTGCACCACGTGGTCGTGCACCTGCAATGTCTTCGCCATGATTTCGCGGATCAGGTGCGCGTTCGGCGGAATGCGGATGTCGAGCGCGTCCTCGACGGCGCGCACGGAGGCGAGTGCGTGACATCCCGTGCACACGCCGCAAATGCGCTCGACGAATGCCCACGCGTCGCGCGGATCGCGCCCCTTGAGAATGACTTCGAGCCCGCGCCACATGGTGCCGGTGGAGACGGCGTTGCGGATCACGTTGTTCGAATCGACATTGACCTCGACGCGCATGTGGCCTTCGATGCGCGTGACCGGATCGACGACGATGCGCCGCCCGCTGTTGTCGAGCTGAAACCCCTGGGTGGAAATGGCTGTCATGCTTGTTTTTTCCTGTATTGCTTCCTATGCTTGTCGGCGGCGCCCCCGCGCGGGGCGCTAGATGCGGCTATCGGCCGTCGCGGTCTTGCCTCGCGTCGCGCTTCGATTTGGCGCGCTGAATCGCCGAAGCGGCCGCATGCGCCGCGGCAGCGGCGCCCACCACGACGGCCGCGGTGCCACCAATTTTGTCGGCGTTCGCTTCGACGCCGAACTGGTTGATCTGGGTGAGCCGGTCGTAGAAGGAGCCCTTGTCCCAGAAGCCGTCCTCGGAGCAGCCGATGCAGCCGTGGCCCGCCTGAATGGGGAAGCTCGTGCCGCCGTTCCAGCGCACGGTCGAGCAGGCGTTGTAGGTCGTCGGGCCCTTGCAGCCGACCTTGTAGAGGCAGTAGCCGCGCCGTGCCGCATCGTCGTCCCACGACTCGACGAACTGGCCAGCGTCGAAATGGGGACGGCGGTAGCACTTGTCGTGAATGCGCTGGCTGTAGAACAGCTTCGGGCGCCCCTGGCGGTCCAGCTCCGGCATGCGGTCGAACGTGAGCATGTAGGTCATCACGCCCGTCATCACCTCGGCGATCGGCGGGCAGCCGGGCACCTTGATGATCGGCTTGTCGGTGATGACCTTATGGATCGGCACCGCCCGCGTCGGGTTCGGCTTCGCCGCCTGCACGCAGCCCCACGACGCGCACGAGCCCCACGAGATCACGGCCTTCGCGTCCTTCGACACACGGCGCAACTGATCGATGAACGGCTTGCCGCCGATAATCGGGGGCGAACAAGGTAAGCACAATTTTCTATCATAGGCGTCCAAGTTATTATGATTTGGTCAAATCGCCGAAAATTCGCATATATGCTGGGCCAACTGGGCTCAGAGTTCATCCCGGATTTGCGGAAGTGATTCAGCAGGCCAGGGAGGCTAAGACTTGGGTTGCCACAAATACCCCGCTTTTTGCAGCCGGGTAAGCCAGGCTCCCCGCTTGCCATGACTCGACATCAATTGCGCCAGACGACACCGGAATACGGCATCCCGCCTGGCGTTTTCATACGCTTCGGCGAGATCCTGCAACTTCTGGAATGCTTGATCGTAGGCACTGCCCGTTGTGCGTCGCAGTAGTGCATCGATGCTTGACCACGCCGTGTCTTCCTGCTCGAGAAGTGATGTGAGGTACCGTGTGCGCTCCTCACGACGACGGACCGCGGCCGCCTGGCGTGCTTCCTGCTCCTTTTTTTCACGGATGGCACGATGAGAGGCAACCCTTAATTCGATTTCGGATATCCGACGGCGCCTAGGCAAATTCAATTGCTTTGCATTCCTACCCTTCTCCCATTTGAGAAAAGCGTTTCGAAGCGTTCGCTCCGCTTCACGGCTGCGCCCCTGTAGCAGCATGCGCAGTTTCGCCCGCATCTCCTCAACCGGCAACTCACGTAACCAGGGATCAAAGCGACCGTCTTCGCTCCCACTGGATTCTGGGGCCAGTAATGACGGGCTGGCCTCGGCGGCGGCGGCGAGCCAATCCGCATCCAGCATCAGAAACTCGGCCAGTGCTACCTGTGCGGGCGTCAACGCCTGTAATCCCGCAGGCACCGGCGGTTCGATTTCATCATCGTGTAGCTCATCATTCCCGAGGCGGGCAAGCCACCCAAGATAAAGCGGGCGAGCATCGCCGCCGAGCAGCTCGTCGCGTACAGGCAGCAGGCGCGTCATCCACCCCGCACCATCCATCTCCTCCGAGAAGCGGGCGTGTTCGCCCGAGTCATCGTTGAACGACCAGTCGAGGAGGCACCAGTCATCGACGTCCATGGCCTCGAATGCCTTCTCGAAACGGGAGCGCCTCTTTCGTCCAGCCTTGACGTAATCGCGGATGGTCGCCGCGTCAAACGTGCCGTGCGGCAGGCGAAGAAGCAGGCGGCAGCTCCCCCAGTTGGAGGAGTAGACGTGGGCATCGAAATATTGCTGTACCCACTCGAGCGGGTCGCCCTTGAGATTTCCCCAGTGATATTCGTTGACGAAGCTTGAGGCGGTGATCGTGGCCCGCGTGGAGAAACTGCGCAACTCTGCCTGCTGGGTCGCCGTAAGCAGCTGGTCGACGCATGCAAACTCGTAGTATTGGTATTCGCTCATGCCAGATTCCCGTAGCGAAGCGCATGGAAGAGAAGAAGGTGAATGTGCTGGTGCGCAACCCGCCGGAGCCATGAAACTCCGGGCCGACGCGAAAGCCGGAATGCTTCATGGCAAGCGCCGAAAGGCGTGCGCGTTGCCATTCTGACGTCCTTTCGGCACGCGATGCGGCGCTTTCAGCCCGCCGCGTCCGCGCCGCCCAGCCGCATCCGGTAGTCCACCAGGAGCTGCTGCTGTGCTTCGAACTGCGCGGCCAGCTTCGTGAGGTCCGCGCGGAGCGAGTCGCGAGCCTCGCGTACCTGGAGCAGCTCGGCTGCCCGCGCATCGGCTGCCGACTGCGCTGCGTCGCGTTCGGCCTCGGCGCGCGCCCGATCGGTGAGCGCACGATTGAGGGCGGACTGCAGCGCCTCGCCATGTGCCTGCTGATCGCGTGCGAGCCGGGTCGTGGCCGTCGCTTCTGCGACGAGCCGCGCGTTGTCCCGGTTCAGCTGTGTGATCTCGTTCTGCCGGACGATGGCCGTCTGGTTCGCCTGGCGTAGCTCAGCCTGCACCTGCTGGACCTGCTGCTCATGTCGGTGCGCTTCCTGTTCGCGCTGCTCGCGCGCGGCCGTACGGAAGTGCTCAAGGGCATCGCGCGCATGCACGAGCTTGGCCTCAAGCGACAGGCGGAAGCCTTCCTGCTCGGCAAGGCGCTCGGTCTGGTCGCCTACCTGCTGGGTGAGCCGCTCGACGTCCAGGTCGCGCTGATGCAACGCCACGCGAGTCCCGGCGTGCGCCTCCTGCTCCGCGCAAAGGGCGGCGGTCGCGCCAGTGAGTTGCTCCCGCACCGTGGCCAGCTCAGCGCCGAGCCTTGCGATTTCGGACTGCGCCAGCTGCTGTTGCGCGGCCGCAGCGGCGGCCTGCTGGTCGAGGAGGGCTTGTGCTTCCTCGTGCAGGCGGGCTGCGAGCCGGGCTACCAGATCCTGGATCGCGTCCGAGAGCGACCCGGCGCGTGTCAGTGACGCGCCCTCATCTTCCTCCAGTTCCTTCAGGTACCGGTGGATCGTGGTTTTCGAGCCCGTGTTGCCGAGCGCGATACGTATCGCGTCGATCGATGTGGGCTGCCCCTGTGCGAGCAACGCGTCGCGGGCGCGCTTAACGTCCATGCGCGTAAGACCGGTGCGGGCCATCTGCTTCCTCGCTCGAATATCGTACTGTATTACGTACCATGTATATACGTATCACTGCATGCGGTCAAGGGCGGCCGGATGTGGGTGTGGCTGGCCTGCAATAAAGGCGGATTATTCAGTGTGATGGTCCGAATCCGGCTTGTTCCGCCGGACAACCGGTACGAAATATGGAAATTGACGATCTCCGGGGGATTGCTGGTCGAATCGGGATGTCGCAACCCGGAGCGTGGACCACAAGCGTTTGATGTGTATAATTCAATTGTTTTATACACATTTACGAGGCGCGCCATGCGTACCAATATCGAGATCGACGACCGGTTGATGGCCGAAGCGCTTGCCGCAACGGGCATCCGGACCAAACGTGAAGCGGTCGAGCTTGGCCTGAAAACGATCATCCGGCTCAAGCAGCAGGAGCAGATTCGCCAGTTCCGCGGCAAATTACCGTGGGAAGGCGACCTCGATGCCATGAGGCGCGACCAGTGATACTCGTCGATTCAAGCGTGTGGATCGACTACTTCCGGGGGCTGGCTTCACCCCAAGCCAGCCGACTGGATGCCCTGCTGGGCCGGGAGGTGCTGGTCACCGGCGACCTGATCGTCGCCGAGGTGCTACAGGGATTTGCCGCCGAGTCGGCGTTCAATACTGCCCGGCAGCTGATGACGACGCGATTCGATGTCGTCTCGCTGGTGGGGCCGGATAACGCCGTTCAGGCGGCCCGGAATTACCGCATCTTGCGAGCGCAGGGCGTAACGATCCGCAAAACCATCGATACGCTGATCGCGACGTGGTGCATTGAAAACGGTGCGCCGCTGCTCTTCAGCGACCGGGATTTCGATCCGTTCGTCGAGCACCTCGGTCTTCAGTCTGCAATGCGCGACGACTAACGTGCCGGTGACAGCAAACAGCAAGAAACGATACGGAATACGAATTCACCACCGGTTTCAGGCCAGCTGGAGCTGGATATCTTCTCCGGGCGTGCGGACCTGATAGCCCATTGCCCGGTAGCCGCGCTGGCGTTTCTCCCACATGCGCTGCAGCACCGGATGGCCGCCATCCACATAATCGATCACCCGTACGCCGGTCTTGCCCGCATGCTCGCGGTGCAGCCGGCCGGCGTACTGCTGCAGCGTGCCCCTCCACGCAACCGGCATGGCCAGTACCAGCGTGTCCAGCGCCGGATGGTCGAAGCCTTCGCCTACGAGCCTGCCAGTCGCCAGCACCACGCGGGGCGTATCCCCGGCCAGCGCGTCAAGGGCAGCCAGCTGTGCCACCCGCGCTTTACGGCCGAGGCGACCGTGCAGCACGAACAGCGGTTGTACCGTGTCTTGCAGCATCTGCTGCAGGCTTTCGAGATGGTCCGTCCGCTCGGTGAGTACCAGCACGTTCCGCCCCTGCCCGTACTGTTCACGTACAGCCGCCGCGATCATCTGCGTGCGCGCGGTGTCCTGCGCGAGCTGAGCGAACACTGCCTGGATTGGCGCGTCGGCCGCGACGTCCACTACGGAGCTGAGCCTTTGCGGGAAGACCTCAAGCACCTGCGGCGCGCCAGCGGGCGATTTCGCCGCATGCCGGATCGGTCCACACAGCATGAACATCACCGGTTGCTGGCTGTCGCGCCGCACCGGCGTCGCCGTCAGGCCGAGCACGTAGCGTGCATTGACGCCCTTTAGCACGGCCTCGAAGGAATCCGCGGAGACGTGATGACATTCATCGACGATGACATGGCCGTAACGCCGCAACAGCTCGCCGCGGGCACCATCGGGTGCCACGGATTGCAGCATCGCGACATCGATCCGGCCCGTCGCCTTCGACTTGCCGCCGCCGATCGTGCCGATCTCGCGCGCGTCGAGTGCGAGAAACGACTGCAGGCGCTCGCGCCACTGGTCAAGCAGCTCCCGGCGGTGCACAAGCACGAGCGTGTTGACGCCTCGCTGCGCGATCATCGCGGCCGCCGTCACGGTCTTGCCGAACGCCGTCGGCGCATGCAGGATGCCGGTGTCGTGTCGCAGCAGGTCGGTGACGGCCGCTTGCTGGTCATCGCGCAACGTGCCGGCAAACGGAACTGCAAGCGGCTCGCCGGTGCAGCGCTCGTCGCGGACGTCGCAGGCGATGTCGTTATCGCGCAGTAGCGTCATGACGTCGTCAAGGCATCCGCGCGGCAATGCAATGTGGCGCGGGCAGTTCTCGGCGCGCCCAATGATGCGTGGCTTGTCCCATACGCTGAAGCCGCGCGCCTGGGCCCGGTAGAACTCCGGATTCTGGAAGGCGGCCAGCCGGATGAGCCGGTTGAGCAGTGCCTGCGGAAGCTGCGCCTTTTCAAGATAGAGCTGGTTCGCGAGCGTCAGTGTGAGCGACGCCGGCATCGTTCCGGCCAGCCGCTTCGGCTGCGCGGGTGCTGGCTTCCACGGTTCGGCCTGGTCCTCCTCGGCGATGAACGCGATGTCGAGCGGGTGCGCACCGCCTGTGGCGCGAAAGATCACCCCCTCGATGTCGCGGCTGTCCATGGTTTGCACGGACGCGAGATACGACCACTGATCAGCGTACGGCTGAAAGCCGTCATCGACAAACACGCTCCAGCCATGCTCGCGCGGGTGCTTCTGCAGCGGCAGGGCAATGAGGTTACCGAAGCCGCCTTTGGGCAGCACATCCTGGTTCGGGAAGAGCCGGTCGTAGGACGTCAGTTCGAGCTGACGGGTCCGGGCACAGGTGTGGCTGATGATGGCGGAGCCCATCCGTCGCGCGTCGCGTGCAGCAACGGCCGACGAGAAGAAGATCCACGCGTGCGCACCATTGCCTGAACGTGAGATTTCGAGCGATACGGGCACGTCCATCTCGAGGCAGGATTGCCGGAATGCCTGCGCATCTTCACGCCAGCCTTCCTCGTCGAAGTCGACAGCGAGCAGGTAGCAGGTGCCGTCCGGCATCAGCGGATAGAGGCCCACTGTGCGATCGCCGGCCAGGTGCGTATAGACGACCTGATCGTCCAGCGTCAGCAGTACACGATGCCCGCAGTCGGCACACCGGATGCGGGGTTTTTCGCAGATTCCGGCGCGCCATTCGTTGGCGCACGCCGGCGCGTAGCCGGATTTTCCGGAATTGCGGCTTTCCCAGCGTAGCGGATAGACATCCGTGCGGCCGCGAAACAGCCGCCGGAAGAGCTGTACCTTCTGCTCGGGCGAAAGTACGGGGGCGCCCGTGTTTCGCACTGCTGGCGATGGTTCGTTCCGGGCCACCCGCACGGGCTTTGCCTGTGCCTGCAGCGTTGCCGGCAGCAAGGCGGTGAGCCGCGCGATTTCGGCCTGCAGGCGGGTGAGCTCCGCGAGCAGCTCCTCGCGTGTGAAATTTTCCCAGTCTGCCTGTAGCACATTGCCTTCGTTCATTGCTTCACCGGCCGAAACCCTGGCTCCCATCGAGCACGCCGGCTGGCGCACACGTTCGTTGTTGCATATCATCGTCTCCGATACAGATCACCTGATTTTACCCACGAGCCATGTCTGCCATCGATCGCTACGTCGAAGCCGCGACGCGCGAAAACACCCGGCGCAGTTACCAGTCGGCACTCCGGCATTTCGAGGTTGAATGGGGCGGCTTTCTGCCCGCGAGCGCTGACATGATCGCGCGGTACCTTGCCGATCACGCAGAAACCCTGTCTATCAATACCCTGCGCTCGCGGCTTGCAGCGCTCGCGCAATGGCATCAGACGCAGGGTTTTCCGGATCCGACGAAGGCACCGCATGTGCGCAAGGTCCTCAGAGGCATCGTCGCGCTGCATCCCGCAACCGAGAAGCGGGCGAAACCCATGCAGCTCGCGCAGCTCGAAAAGCTCACAGCCTGGCTCGATGAGCAGATCGCCAGGGGAGCAGATGAGCGCGAGCGTCTCGCGTGCATTCGCAACCGGGCCCTGGTGCTGGTGGGCTTCTGGCGTGGCTTTCGCTCCGACGAACTCAGTCGGCTGCGGATCGAGCACGTAGCCGTCGAGGCGGGCCGCGGCATGACGCTCTACCTGCCCCGCACGAAAGGCGACCGCGCGCAGCTGGGCACGACCTTCAAGGCCCCGGCGCTTTCACGCCTGTGTCCGGTGACGGCTTACGAGGCGTGGATTGCGGCGTCAGGCCTGACGGAGGGGCCCGTGTTCCGGAGCATTGACCGCTGGGGAAACATCCGCGACGGGGAACTGCATGCTGGCAGCTTCGTGCCGCTGTTGCGTGCGCTTTTCCAGGCGGCAGGCCTGGCCGCGCCGGACAGCTACAGCAGCCATTCGCTACGGCGGGGCTTCGCAACGTGGGCCAACTCGAACGGCTGGGATCTGAAGATGCTGATGCAGTACGTTGGCTGGAAAGACGTGCGCTCTGCGATGCGCTACATTGACGCCGCCGATCCGTTCGCGCAACACCGCATCGAATCGGCACTCGCAACGCCAGGTACGACCGTGCAGGAGCTACCCGTCATCGCATTGCCTGCGCCATAACCGCTGGATCGAGGCGTTACTCCATATCCCGTGACGGATACGTACCGGGGGAGATTCGCTGCAAGCTCAATCGCGGTCCGGGCCTGCCATATCTTCGTGACGGAGCGCTTCGAGCGGGTGCAGTGCATCACGGATCGATAAAAGCCCGGTGACATAGTGATCGATCTGGTCGATCACATCCTCGATCTGTTCGACAATCGACGCGTCCCGGGTTGTTGCCGCGAAGCTCGCACCGTTGACGAGCGCATGCGCCATACCGTGCAGGCGCAGCAGATCGTCCCGCAGGCCTTCCGGATCGTCAAGGCCCGTGCGCAGTTCGTCGAGCGTATCTACCGCATCGAGCACCCGCGTCGTGTCATAGCGCGACTGCAGTCCCTCCAGTGCGGCGGCATCAACTTCACCGTACGGGGTGGTGGTCACCGCGGCTCTCGCACTCATCCAGCGTTACCTCATTTCGTCGTGAGGCCGGGCCGCCCGGCCAAACAGGGCATCGTTGATCCAGCTTTCGGGCGGACGTTCCAGATGCAGCCGGTAGCGCCCGAAGCGGCGAATGTTGTGCGTCGCATATGGGCTCACGAATTCGATGTCCTCGGTGCGGACCTTCTCGCCCTCGGCCACCATGTCGCGCAGGGCCCGCATCATGTCCACCGTGTTCTGCAGGATCACGGCCGATGCGATGAGGTCATTGTAGCGTAGCCGTTTTTGTTGCTCTTCCGGCTCATTCTCCGCGATCACATCGCCGCCGAACGACAGCCATTTCGCGAAGCCGTTGTACGACTCTATCTTGTTGGTGCTCGCAGTCACGTCCTGGCGCAGTTCCCGGCTGCCGATCCATTCAAGGAGAAAGACCGTCCGCACGACATTGCCGAGTTCGCGTGCGGCGAGATACAGGCGGTTCTTGCGGCTCTCCGACCCAAGGCGGCGCAGCAGCAACGGTGAAGAGATCGTGCCCGCCTGGATCGACACAGCCACCTGCATGAGCTCCTGCCAGTGCCGTTCGATCAGCACCCAGTCGATGGTCGCCGTGAAAAGCCCGTCGATATGCCTGTACTTCGCATCGCTGTGCGGGCGGTACAGCACGAGGTCTTTCCAGTTCCGGATTCTGGGCATCAGCTTGATGCCGAGCAGATGGGTGAACGCAAACACGGCGGCCGATTGTCCCTGCGTATCCGCATGCACGGTGTCGGCCTTGACGGACAGGCCGGCCTTGAGCAGCCCTTCGATTACATAGATCGCTTCCCAGACGCCCGGCGGGATGAAATGCCGGAATACCGCGATATAGTTGTCGGCGACGTGGCGGTAGGCGACCGCACCCATTTTCCGGTATCGGAAGTGATAGCCGGCCAGCAGGTTGTTGTCGTAGAAGTCGTACTGCGTGCCGTCGGCCGCTACCGTCTTGCCGTCGCCCCAGTGCTTTGGCAGATCGAGTCGCAGGTATAGCTCGATCAACTCGCGCTGCGCGGCCTCGAGCCTGTCCAGATTCATATGCCGACGGTTCACGAATGACAGCATGTGCGCCGTCACGTCAGTATCGAGATGGCGTGCCGCCTGGGTCGGGCCCAGGTTGCAGCCCATCGCGAAAATCGTCAGCAAATACCGCTCGGCTGCCTTGCGTATCTGCGGATCGATCCCGGACAACGGTCCGAAGTGCCGGGTAAAATGCGTCCAGTGCTCGATGTTCGCGAGAATGTCGAGCACATTGCGGGTCGGCAGACGCGCATTGATCCGCTCCTGCAGGGCGATCGCACTGCCCGGAATTTCCCTGGCAATGGTCTTGCGCAGGATCGGCTCGCCTTTCTGGTCGATCGTGACATGTTCGCGCTTGCGCGGATACTCGTCGTCAAGCTTGCGCGCTGCGTCAGTCAACCACTGACGCAGTTGGGTAACGAATTCGCTGCCCGTTTCCGGCAGGCCGACTTTCGCGCAGTAGTCGGGCAATTGCTGCTCACACTGTCGCCACGGCAGCAGGTGGTCGCGATAGTCGGCGTAGGCATCGGACCCGGACACGCACAGATCGCCGACGCGCAGTTCCTCCGCCATGTACGAGAACACGCACAGCTCAAGATAGCGCCGGTTGGTCGGCGCCCCTTCACCGTGGGAGCGCCGCACAAGCTTGCGCCAGCGCGCCGCGGCGAAACTCAGGTCCACATCGGCATTGATCCATTCGCGGTGTAACGTTTCGTTCTCCAGCACAACACCGAGCGCATCGAGGAGCGTGCGCACCTGGCTCGTGGAATCCCATTCGAGCGTGCGGGCGAGACGCATGAGGACCGAACGGTGCGCCCGGAAATGCTTCCAGAGCAGCGGCAGGTGATTGCGGCCGCTGAATGCGCGGATCTCGGCACAGCTCTCACGCAGCGGTTCGAGGTCGCCTTTTGGTGCAAGCCATTTTCGGATGGACTGCGCGATCGTCCTCTCGTCGGACTCGTCAGCAAGAATGTCGACGACGCCATCGAGCAGGACCACGAGATCCTCGACCTTGTCACGCTGCCTGCGCTGAACGATCTCCAGTTCGTCGCTCGCGCGCTTGTGGATCGCACCCATACGTCGCACGAACATGTCGGCGAGATCGTCGCGGGCACGCACGCGCATGCGATTAAGCAGCGCCACGATCAATGTGTAGCGTTTCTCGGGAAGGGTGTCTTTCCGGAGGGCGGACGCATCGAGCGCCATCGCCTGCATGGGCAGTGAGCGCAGCTTTGATGCCGGGACGCCGGCGAGCGCAATCGTGAAGTCCCCGATCTCGTCGAGCCAGGTTATCTGGTCAATCAGCAGGTCCAGGTGCTGCCGCGATGGCCGCCTCGCGTGGCGCTTGATGCGGTTGTAGGCGGTCTGCCGGCTCGACAGGTCGCGGGCCAGCAGACGGTCCAGATTGTTCTTCTGTTCATCGGTCAGGCGTCGTGCGACCCGCCGGAAAAGCCGCGCCTGGGTCTTTGCATGGATCTGCTCGGTAATCCGGTCCAGCGTCGAGAAAGCCGGTAGTTCGATGTCCTGTGCGATCAGTTCGTCGATCGTGGCATTGATGATGTCGACCGGCTGGTCCATGGACAGCGCAGCCGTATGTGCGGCGCGCGTCGCGATCGTGCCCGCGTCGGTGCCGTAGTACGGCTTGACACCGAGGTGCTCGCGCACTGCGGCGTAATGCCGGAACAGCGTCGGCGATGCCTGCGTGTCATAACCGAAGCGTACTGCGGGACCGATGTTTGCCGCCGCGCGCACGTGTTCGACGACGGCCACCGGGATGCTGTCGAGCGACGGGAAATGATGCATCTGCTGGAAGACTTTCAGGAGCACCAGCAGACCCAGCCGTGGGCGCTCGCCCCGGGACGACCGCCGCGCCCATTCCAGTTCATCGGGCAGGGGTGTGTAGCAGGTTTGCAGGTCCCGCGTGGCAAGGACCTTGGGAAAGCGCGGATACGCAGTACGATCGATGGTGGCCATGCGAGTCGTCCTGATCGCAGCGGGCCGCTCAGATTAGCCGAAGAAAACCTGGTCGTTACCAGGTCAGTTCGAAATGATTCTGCGCGTTTATATAACCAAAATGCTTATGATAGGAATTTACGCTTACCTTGCCGCTACCCCCTAACAGGTTGCGCATCCTGGCGGCGAGGTGCGGAAACCCGCAGCCTCGCTAGAGCGCCGGCTCGGCTGGAACCGCGCCCACGCCCGGTGGTTCTGATCGAAATCCCGACGTCCGGGACGGGTCGCGGGAGGTCGCGTCACCGTGCGGTGAGTATCCGCCGGACGGGCGCTCACAAAACTGCCGGCTGCCTCACGGTGTCACCGTCACATCCCACCACGTCCTTGGCTTGCAGGCTCAGCTCGCGCGTCGCTGCGGACCATAACCATCCGTGAACGTCCGCAGAAAATCCAGCAACGTTTCCGGATCCACCGGTTTTACAAAATGCCGTGCGCACCCCGCATCGCGGGACCGCTCGACGTCTTCGGGTGCGCCGAACCCGCTGAGCGCAACCACCACGGCGTTCGCGGTTTCGGGTAGCGCCCGGAGTTCCCGTGCCAGGTCGCAACCGCTGATTCCAGGCAATCCGATATCAAGGATGACTGCATCGGCACGGAAGTCTCTGGCGATCGCAAGGGCAGCTTCTCCGTCGAAAGCACAGCGGACGTCATGCTCCTGCAGGACCATCGCCAGCGATTCCGCGGCATCACGGTTGTCGTCGACAACCAGCACACGCAACCGTTTTGCCTGCTGTGCCGGCCGTTCGGCCGCGTCGGCCATGCCAGCACCGGTCCCATGTGTGATGGGCAGCAACACTGTGAAGCGGGCGCCCTTTCCGACACCGTCGCTTGCGGCCGTCACGTGGCCGCCGTGCATCTCCACCAGGTTCTGGACAACGGACAGTCCGATACCCAGCCCCGACTGGGCCCGACCTTCCGGCGGCGCGAGCTGCACGTACGGCTCGAACATACGCGCGAGTTGCGATGCCGGAATGCCAACCCCCTCATCCGCGACGATGATCTGTACGCGGCCCTCCTGCACGGCTGCATCTACTGTTATCCGTGAGTCCTCGCCCGAATATTTGATCGCGTTGTCCAGGAGGTTGGAGATGACCTGCGTCAGCCTTGTCCGGTCGCCATCCATCAGTAGCGGTTCGGCGGGCAAGTTAACCTCAATACGGTCCCGGTGATCGTTCGCAGCCGGCAAATTGATTTCGACCGCGCTGTGGACAGACTCCCTGATGTCGAAAACTTCGCGGCGCAGACGGACCTTCCCGCTGCTGATACGGGACACGTCCAGCAAGTCGTCGATCAGACGCGTGAGATGCGCACACTGCCGCTCTACCGTCAGGCGCGCCCATTCGACCTCAGGCGGTATATCAGTTTTCAGCTGCTTGAGGATCTGCGCCGCATTGCGGATGGGTGCAAGCGGATTCCGCAACTCATGGGCCAGGGTTGCGAGAAACGCATCCTTGAGACGGTCTGCCTCCCGCAGCGATTCTTCGGCGAGCGTGCGGCGCGTGATATCGGTCAGCGTGCCAACAAAGGAGCGGATCGAACCATCGGCCTCTTTCCGGAACCGACCATGCATCTCAACCACCCGCGGCGCACGATCTTCGATCCGGAGAATCCGGAAAGTCGACTGCAAGTCGCCACCGCCGTCCATGGTCTGCGCGTGGTGTGTGACCAGGGCCTGCGCGTCGTCGGGATGAACGAGCTCGCGCGCAAACGCCTCCCACGACAGCGGGCCCCGCGATTCTGGTTGTCCGGTTATCTCGTACATGCGGGTGTTCTCCCAGACACCCCTGCCGTCGGGAATATCCCACTCAAAAATACCCGACCCGGCCGCAGACGCGGCGAGCCGAAGCCGCTCCTCGCTCTTGTGCTGGGCGGCCAGCGCCCGGTCGAGTTCGCCGAGGGTCTGCGAGATCCGGCTATCCTGTTCGTCGATCAGTTGCCTGATTGCGGCGCGAATGGTTGCGCTGAACAGATCTTCTATCAGCTGGTGAGCCTCCGCCTGGACATTGCGTGACACGGATGTTCCCGCGAAGAACTCTCGTGTCGCCTGCTGCACGCAGCGCTGGAATTCGGTCAATTCCCCGAACAGTTCATCGAGCTGGTAGCCAAGCATCCAGCGCCCACTGCCATGTTTTCTGGCGTTGGCGTGTAGCCGCCGTAGTGTCTTCTGCGCCGGCGCGCTCCGCAACACTGCGCAGATTTCCTCGTATATCGAGGGAAGGTGGTCGACCAGTTGGACCGTCGATAACCGTCCGGTCTGTCCGCTCGCCAGATCGGAGCGGACCGCGCGAAGCCATCGGCGCGTGATCAGGCTGCGCTTTTGTTCTAGGTACGCCGCTAGCTGCTGAAGCGTGCTCGTGTGTGACGGCGTCATGGTCGTTTTCTGACGGCTATTTCAAGACCGATACCGGGCAACGGCTTTCAGATAAAGGGCGACCGCGGCGCGGTTATGCTTACGACGATGCCGCTTGCTCCGGTCCGGGTCCGGCCTACGATTTCCAGAATCCAGTCGGTGAGCGCCCCGACGGCATATCGCCCAATGAAAGCGCGCTGTTCAGCCGGTCGCGGCCGACTTGCGCGTCGCGCGGGCCGGTGGCTCTCGCGCCGGACTCCGCTGCGAGATGCCTGTAGCAAACGCCGTTCCCGAGACGTGTTGGGTTTCTTCCGATAAATCTCTCACGGGAGGAAACATGTCGCTGCGCGCGGCCCGCAGGCTTGCGTAAAACCCGCGAAGACACTGGCCATCTGCCGTTGCAGGCGCTCGAATTCGCCCGGCAGAGTTAGCGCTGCCGAGGCGCTCGGCTGCCAGGCAGGCGTTCGGCGACCACGGAAAGGACGGCGCGCACAGCCACCAGCTTCTCGATGAGACATCGAGTTCGCCAGTGAAAGCCCACGCCCGCCTCGATGAACGGCTTGAACCAGTTGCTGTCCCTGATGAAGCGAAAAACCTGCGTCACACCGCATTCCCAGCTATGCGAGTAGATGGCGTCCGGCGCATCAGCTTCCCGTAGACGACATGCCTCGCCAACCAGCGTGACGTGATGCCCGCCGATGTGCCACGACTGCACATCCGGATCACCTACTGCCCTTTATGCGTGGAAATCGTCCTGTGCCCTGCGGTCATTTCATTGGAGGAGTTTCGTTGCACTCGCCACTGACTGCCGCGCCGACCAGTAGTCTGCCCAGGGATCCATGGGCTCGAAGCTGAGGTACTCCCGCGCCGTCTGCACGTTCCACTGCGCGCCGCCTTTCAGCTCGAACACCTGCTCCCACGACACCGGCATGGATACGCCCATTCCCGGACGAGCCCGCGCCGAGAATGCCGCGGCCGTGGTCTGCCCGATCCCGTTACGCAGATAGTCGACGTAGACCTTGCCGACCCGGTTCGAAGCGCCCGATGTGGCCGAAAAGCGTTGCGGGATCGTTTTCGCCAGATGCCGTACAAAGGACTGCGAAAAGGCCTTCACCGCGTCATAGCCCAGGCGCGGGGCCAGCGGGACAACTACGTGCAGCCCCTTCCCACCGCTTGTCTTCAGCCATGCCTTCAGGTCGAGTTCGCCAAGCAGCGTCTGCACCAGAAGCGCAGCTTCCTGGACGTGCGCCCACTTCACCCCCTCCCCCGGATCGAGGTCGAAGATCACACGGTCGGGCTGTTCGAGGCGCCGGACTGTGGAGTTCCAGGTGTGAAACTCGACCGCATTCATCTGTGCTGCCGAGAGCAGTGCGTCCACCGTATCCACCGATAGGAGCGGCGGGTGATCCGGCCACAACGCGCGGTCGTGAATGGTCAGGCCCGGCATGCCGGTTCGCTCCGCATGCTTCTGGAAGAACAGCTCGCCGCCGATACCCGACGGTGCACGCACGAGTGCCACGGGTCTATCTTTCAGATGCGGCAACATGCGCTCAGCCACGCTCGCGTAGTAGTGCACCAGGTCAGCCTTCGTGATGCTGGCCGAGCTATCAACGATCCGCTCAGGATGGGTGATCCTTATCTCCGGTCCCCGCGCCGGGGCGCTCGTCTTTCCGCCCTCGCGTACGACGGCGCTTGCGGGTTTGTCGAGGCGAAGGCCCTTGAACGATGCCTGGCGCACGACGCCATCGGCTGTCCATTCGGCGAACTCGACCTCCGCGACCAGTCGGGGCTCGACCCATCGCTCCCCGCCGGGCGCGCGCCGTGACCACCGGCGCGACTTCGTCGCGGCGACGTCATAGGGCGCTGCCGTCGTTTCCAGCGGTATGAGGCGTTGCCAGAGATCGCGCGCGGTGCGCGCGTTCCAGCCGGTCCCCACGCTGCCCGCGTCATGCAGCTTTCCGCCGTCATGGTAGCCCAGCAGGAGGCTGCCAACTTCCCCGTCTTTCCCGCCGCGGGCCGTAAAGCCGCAGATCACCATTTCCTGGCGCAGGCGCGCCTTGGCCTTGAGCCACGTCTGCGTGCGCCCGGACTCGTAAGGTGCATCGCGCCGTTTGAGAATCAGTCCTTCGAGGCCGATACTCGACGCGGCCTCGAACACCGCAGCGGCGGGTGCTTCAAACGCCTCGCTGAAACGCAGATGCTCGCCGGCATCTTCGAGCAGTTGCGACAGGCGGGCACGCCGGGACCACAGCGGCACCTGTCGCAGGTCCAGTCCATCGACAAACATGAGGTCGAAAAGGAAATAGACGATGTCCCGGCTTGTCCGCGCGTCCATCGCGTTCTGCAGCGCAGAGAAGTCGGGCAGGCCGTCCTTGAGCATGACGATCTCGCCGTCGAGCCACGCGCTTGAAACCGGCAGAGCCTTGAGTTCGTCGACGAGTGCCGGGAATTTCGCTGCCCAGTCGTGGCCGCCGCGTGTGAACAACCGGACGTCTCCGCGGTTAATTCGGGCGAGCAGACGGTAACCATCCAGCTTCGTCTCCGTGACCCAGTCACCACCGGTCGGGAGCGAAGGCGCGAGCGTTGCGAGCTGTGGCTCGAGCTTCGCGGGTAGCGACGCGCGAGTCGCCGCGGAGAGATCGGGCGGCCGCTCTTCGGCGTGGTCGACCGGCACGACCTTCGGTTCGCGCTCTTCGACCAGACCTAACGGGTGCGTCACCACACTGTCGGGAAGCGCCTTGACCACGTCGTACCCGGAAAGTGGCCTGGCCCACTCGTCGCGCTTCTTGAACAGCATCCACTGGTCTTGCCGGTCGTCGGGTTTCGAGATCCGTACCAGCTCCCACAGGCCGGCGAGCTTTTCACCATGCAGGCGGAAAACGAGCTTCCCCGCCTTCATGCCTTCCCCGGGATCGCCGGCAGGTTCCCACGTACCCCGGTCCCAGACGATGACCGTGCCCGCACCGTACTGCTTCGCCGGTATGGTGCCTTCGAAGCTCGCGTAGTCGACCGGATGATCCTCGACGTGCACCGCCGTACGCTTTGCCTTCGGGTCGTAGCACGGGCCTTTGGGCACCGCCCATGACAGAAGCACGCCGCCTGCTTCAAGCCGGAAGTCGTAATGCAGGCGGCTGGCCCAGTGCTTCTGGACTACGAACGAGAGCGCACCCGTTTTGCGGCGACGCGGCTTTTCTGGCGCGGCCGGTTCCGGCGTCGTCCCAAAATTGCGCTTGCGGCTGTACGTCGCGAGTGCGGCGTCGCTGTTTCCGTGTTCGTCCGTCGAAGCAGAGGTGCGCTTGCGCCGACCGCCCGCGACCACCTGTCAGTCTCCCGACCCAAGTTCACTGTGTTTATGCGAATGCGTTGCGGCGTGGAGCAGTTCGTAGTGCGCGCCCTTGCCGCTGCGCGTTGGCGGGAAGTGTTCGCCTTCCACGCAGGTGACCCCAAAGGAGCGTCCTCCGTCACCGTCGTGGATGACCTTGTAGATACCAGACGTTTTCACGATCTCGCCGGGGCGGTGCTGTTCAGAAATGGTCCTCTCCCAAAACGTAGCTCTGCGCATCGACAGCAAAGCACATGCCGCAAGAGACCCGCGCCATGGTCTCACGGCCGGGACCGTCAGGAGGAGCGCAAACCGTTGCCGCGCGCATTCTCGACGCGAAAGATGCAAGCGCGCAGCAGAGGCTGCGGGTGCCAAACAGCGTCGTCGACTGGCCTCATTTACTCGGGCATGTTCATGTCGCCCTTGACGAGAACAGCAGCCAAATCCCGTGCGGCACCGCGGGCCTCAGCTGGCGTAAGGAATACTCCGGGCGTTGGGCATCCGTCGAAGGGGTAAATGACCTTTCCATCGCTTTTACGTCTGATTTTCAGATAGCCACAGTACCGGCCGAACATATCCACGCGTTGGCCGCAGACGACGTCGTATCCGGGAAAACTGTCTTGCGGTTCTTCCGCGCGGCGAGCTGGCGACATATCAGGTCAGACAAGCGAAAGTAGTTGCGCTCATTCTCTGGCTCGTGGTTGATCTCCGTTTGAGTGGACAGCCACGGGGCGCAACCATCATTCCAAACAAAGTTATCCTAACCAATTGGAGGACACAGATTTAATGAAACCACATCCAGCCCATCCAGGCACTGATGCTATCCGCCGCCACACCCGCTGACTCTCGCAAGTTCAGCCGAGAAAGCCAGGCAACCGGCGAGCGGCACGGCTGCGCGCCAGCCTTATCGCAGACGCGAGTGCGAGCGAGAATGCGGCATCACTGTTGTCATCGAGAACGATCCGCTCCCTCAGAAAGTCCGCCCAGACAAAAGACGTCTCAGCGCTGGCTGTTTTCGCATAGGCGCCGGCGCGTCGCGCAAGCGCAGCGAGGCTCTGTTAGAGGATCGTCCAGCATTTCCCCCAACGATTGCGGCAGCGCGCCCAGAGGCTCGCGCACACCTGATGGACCGAACGGATGAACGCGCCGATGCTCGCGCATCAGCGCCCAGAAGTCCTCTGCCTCCAATAGATGGTGGTCCGCCACAACAAGTGCCGGCGCTGACGTCACCCCCATGAAGTGCCACGCCATCGCCCAGTGGTGATGGTCAACGATGTAGCAGGCATCGTCCGGCCCCAGCACGACCTGCACGGGATGCCGCAACTGGAACTGCGCCAACCGCGCCCGGTTGCGCTCGGAGATGACTTCCTTGACGCGAACATACCGGATGCCCACCGTGATCTGCGTTGGCCGCATACAGGAGAGCGGCAGGTTTCGAAGATCGGTTTTCATTTCACGATATATGCGGCATTGGCGTTCTAGGCAGGGCTGTCATCCAGGGCTGGCACGCTGCGCACTACCGCTTCGGGCTTCTCTTCCCGGCATAAGCACGGCGGGAAGGTTTCCCAGCCCCCATGGTATGCGGTGGCGACGCAGCGTCCGGCTGTAATTCGATGACATGCGATGCTTCCCGCCGGCCGACGGCTATGGTTTCAGACGCCGGTTGTTCAGCAAGTGATGTACCGCCTGCACGGCCGATCAGCGTACGGATAGTGCGGGTTGTGGACAGGCGCGTGCTCATTAGCTTCCGCACATGATTACGCTGCGAGCCGTGCGAACGGGTAACCTTTATGCCTGCGACGCGCACGCTTTATGTGTTTCGCGCTCCATTACCGCGCGGCTGCCTTTTGAAAAAAAAAGATCCCCGCCGGCTGACCGGTCGGGGGACGTGGAGAAGGTTGAAACTGTGCTGCACTTCAATGCTAGCCGTCGGCTGCGCACCGAGCAAGCCAATGGGCAGCATCCATCCTGTACGATAGAGGAGCCTTTCGGACGGACCCACCGCAGTGTACTTGTCGCAAGCCACTGCCGGTGTGCAGACTCAGAAAGACGCGGCGCTTCGCGCTTGCGCATATCCATAGGCCATTGCGCGGCGGAAGGACAAGAAGTCGGGCGCGTTAAGTTCTGCGTCTTGCCGAAAAGAGACATCGTACGATCTGGCGCTAGCTCGCCACGCTGACGGGCGATGATTCGAGCCGCGACCGGGCTACCGCCATGCACGGAGGCTTCGATGTGTCCCTGGCCTGACATTGGACCGTCTCTCGATGTTGAATGGCAACCTGGTTCCTCGCCGAATTGCGCGAAGGCCGGTTTGAGCGCCGCGGCGCGTTGCTTGGATCTCGCGGCGCAGGCGACGCCTTCGCTTCCGTTTCCAGGCGCTCGCACGTCGAAGCGACAGCGGAAGGAGGATTGTTTGGACGGCTGGACACGCAAACCCGCATCCGTTTAGCCACCAAGGTCCAGCCGCCTCGGGCACAGGGGCTGCGAGATGCTGTTGGCCTTGGTGTGGACGTACCCGTCCCACAAGACATCTGGAGAAACGGCCGTGCGAACGAACTCGGGCAGGTTCGCGATAGACACCACGCCGCGGCATGGAGACGGCCAGTATGTCGCCCATGCGCGGATCAGCGTCAGGCTGCCCGATGGCAGCCCGCGCGATGTTCACTTGAGCGGGGACCTGGGCGGCTTCGATCTGCGCTCAGACGCAATTGCCTATGCCAGAAAGTGGGCCAGCGAGTGGCTGGATGGGGCTTTCGCGGCGGCCGAAAACTAAACACCCAGACAAGTAGTCACCCACTCGAACTCCGCCCGGTAACGAATTTCGTAACCGTGTCAGGCAGATGGTCGAGCAGCCATCTGGCCATCGCGACCTCCTGCGGCAGGATCTTTTCGCAGATCCCGCGGGTTTTCTCGTCACCGGCCGCCCTGCGCCGCGGCGATCAGTGCAGTGTAGGCAGCGATCTCGATATTTTCGAAGACGTACCCGCTCATGCCGCCCTTGACGAGCTCATCGCTGACTGCAATGCCGCCGAGACACTGCATAAACGCACTCATGCGCGCCGACGGATCTTTGATTGCGGAAGGCGAACTTCCCAGCAACTCAAGACGTCCCCCGATCATCTCCTGCTGCCCGAGCGTTTCTTCGATGTGCAGGTCGATGCTGCTTGTGGTTACCCCACATTCCTGCGCTTGCGCGTTATGTTCATTGGCGGATGCCGCTTCCCCCCTTCTCCACGCGCTGGTCCCCGATACCAACGAGGCCGTGGAAAGTGATGCGACGTGGGTGGCCCCTATGCCTCACTACCTAGCGCCTTCGACACTGCCGCCGGGCTCTCGAACGACTCATTCCCAAGCGCGGCGAGCGCCTGCATGACCGCTTCATCAGCATCGTTCTGTTTCGCTATTTTCAACAGGGCATCCTTCCTCGCCGGATAGTCGGCACCTTTGAGCGCCTTTTGCACGTCAATGAACTTGCGAATTTCCGGGTTCTTTGCGTTCGACTTGCCTGATGATGTCATGATGCTGCTCCTTGTGCGGTAACCCACCAACGATGTAAAAAGGGATTTCTGCGAATCCACCCCTCAAGTGCAGGCGGTCAACCACCTTGGCCGCCATGTGCCTATCGAACCGCGAGCTCGACGGCTAAAGCCTGCGCGGCACGTGCTGCAATATCAAGCGCGTCGTCACGCGAGACAGCGCCACACGTTCCCTTGCGCTCGATGAACCGGTCACACCCGTCCGCGCGCCGAGCGACTCGGACAACCCACAGGAATCGCGCTTCGGAATCGAATTCGACCGTCGGCGTTATCGACAGCTCTGCCATTTCTATACATTGAATTCTCATACCCCCCTCCTTTCCAATGTCTCTGATGCGGGCGGTCAGACTGTCCGATTCAGTTGCTTGCCGGGTTGATTCCCTCAGCCGACACGTCGCTGGATCAGCAAACCACGTTCCGCATGTGCGAGGCCTGACTGTACGAAACACAGACTTTCCGGCCACACGCGGTTTCTGCCTCGAGGCTGTTTGGTACGCGCGATGCGCAAGCGCTGTAGAGGCAAGCGCAAAGAATTGCATCGTGCTCTCGTGCGGCCTTGGCGAAGCGCGTGACGATTCCTCGTTATCGACGACTCGGAAATTCCTGCGCGGGCACTTCATTGAGGCGTTTCATCGCGTCGTCGCACAACCGGAAAACCCGTCGTTGCCCGCAGTCCTGACATGGCAGCCTGGTGGAGGTGGCGTGTCGGACGGCGCACGCGAGCGGGCGGCGGAGTGACCGCTGCCCTGAAGAGTTTCTGGACCTGCACTGATCGCGAAAACGTTTATGGCAATTGCTTTCTGTTGCGCCGCCTCATCAGCTCGCCTCTGAGCATGATCTGGACGTCTCCTCAGACAGTAGTGGTTCCTGAGGGACATTAAAGGGGCGGTACTCCCGCGTCGCGGGGACGCCCCACTTTTTGGCCAGCCTCTCACGCCGCCGCATCTGGCTGGACGGACAGCGTATCGGCGACGGATCAGCTGATCTGATCTTCATCCGGTCCGAGGTATGCCGCATTTAATACGGAGTCCTACATTACGAGCTGTCTAGATTCCGCATTGAATTCGATTCAAAGCGCCTTTGCAGAGACCGCGACAGGGCACGTCGATTGCACACTCCGAAGAAGCATCGTAGCCGTTTATGATGTCCGGCTGGAAACCGCAATCCAGGTGCCGTTCCGTTAGAGGTGGCCCGAGACGCCGGAGATTTGCATGAGCGGGGGCTCTTCCATGTCGACGCAGCACGAAACCTCTCCTGCCGAGACAGGTGAGGTGCTGGTATTGCTGGGCGCCGCATTCGCAGTGGTTGGCGGATGGCTCGTTGCAATGGGTTCCACACCTTACTTCGTCATTGGCGGCATCGCGCTAATTGCATCGGGTACGCTCATGGTCCGAAGCCCCTCAGCCGGGCTCTGGAGCATCTTCTGCACCCTCATCGCGGCACTCGTCTGGTCCATTACCGAGGTCGGACGGGATGGATGGCAGCCTATGCCCCGTCTGTTGCTGCTCGGACTGCTCGGCATCTGGTTCTATCTCAACATCGTCGTTGGCCACTCGGCGGTTGCGCGACCCATTCGCATGGTGGCAACGATCGCGGCCATCGTTTACGCACTTACCATCATTGGTATGCTTTCGCCCAAAGTTCCGGTGTCCGTGGCGAAGCATCTTCGTTACCTGCCGGCATCGCCCGCGCTGAACAGCGCGTCACCGTCCGGCAAGGGCGGCTAGCGCCACCCCAGATCCAGAGTCTTCCAGGTCCGCCGCCGGCCGCAAGATTAATCCGGGAGGACCTGCCCGATCCAGTCGTCGACTATGACGTCCATGCTGGACCCGATGAAATCGCATAGCCGCATACGTGCTATCCCGGTGTTGGGTCGGGTCAATGCGGGCAACGAGGGTTCGAAGGGCCGCGGCATCAGATACGCGCTCCGCACCTTTCCTTGCAGTGCGAGTCGCGACTGGCAGGATCAGATGATGCGCGCCTGTTTCCATTGCCAGCGGGAAACGCGAGACCCCTGGAGTCTCTTCCGCGCGCGGCAGCTGTCGCAATGCGGCACTGACGCGATCAATGAACGGCGGCGGCCGAACGCCGCACTGGCCGCCGCTCAACCGGAGTTCACGATGACCGACAATCTGAATCGAACCGCTCTGCCTCCTGATGTGGCCGCAGAGATCGAAGATATCGGAATACCCGCGCGCGACGCCCAACGGCGAGCAAATGGACTTTGTTGAAGCGATGGACGTAGAGAACGGTCGGATCAGTCGGCATCGCGTGTATTGGGGCTGGCGCGGCGTTGAAGTAATCAAGGCTGATGCGTATTACAGGGGGCACCGCTAGCCGGCTGAATCATTTTCCCTAAAAGCGACCTTGAGCGTTCTCCATTGAAGTTCAAGGCGATCAAGTGTTGCGAACAGAACGTCACGCCGACAAAACCGGGAAGCGCCGGACACTCCCCTCATGAGTCCTGGATGGGCTGGCATTGAGAGGGCGCCCCAGCGGTCAGGGCCGCCAAAGACCCTGCTTTTACTACGTTATTGCACGCGCGCCCGCGGCGGCGTGAGCGTGCGGAGATGAACCATGAATGACCCGACGCTTATCATCGGTGCTGGACCGGTCGGTCTCGCGGCCGCACTTTTTCTTGCTGACCAGGGCATGCGCACCCGCATCGTCGATGCCGCTCCGCAGGCTGCCACCGAATCGCGCGCTCAGGTCGTAAATCCCCGCGCACTCGAACTGCTGGAGTCCACGGGCGTCGCGCAGGCGATGGTCGCGCAAGGGCGTGCCATCCACCGCACGCGCTTTTACGAGGACTGGAAACCGATTGCGGAACTTGAGTTCGCTGGCGCGCATCCGCACTACGGAATGACAATCCTGTCGCAGGCCCGCAGCGAGGCATTGCTCGCGCAAGCCTTGCGCGAGCGCGGCGTCGTTCCCGAACGCGGGGTGCAATTCGATGCGCTGCGCCAGGAGGCCGATTACGTCGAGGCGACGCTCATCCAAGTCGGCGGACGGCGCGAGGTCATACGGTCGCCGCTGCTGCTTGGCGCCGACGGTGCGCACAGCCGCGTACGCGAGCAACTCGGGATCGCTTTCGAAGGCTCTGCCTTTCCGGAAGCATGGCCCCTAGCCGACACCGGTCTCGAGACGTCTCTTGACCTCGAGAGCGCGCACGTCTGCTTCCTGAAAGACGGCCTTGTCTTCCTCCTCGGCCTCGAGGGCAAGCTCTGGCGCGTATTTGGCAACGTGCCCGACATCCTGAACCACCTGCCACCCGGCACGACACACGTCGGGCCGACGGCATGGACATCCAGCTTCCACATCAGTCACCAGCTCGCGGCAATGGAGGTGGTGGGGCGGGTGGCGATAGAGGGTGATGCGGCTCATATCCATTCGCCCGTGGCCGCGCGGGGCATGAACTTGGGAATCGAGGATGCCTGGGTTTACGCACACTGCGCGGCCGACTTTCTGGCCGATCAGCCTGGTCGCCTTGGGGACTACGGGCGGCTGCGCCACGCTGTACATGAGAAGGTCGTAAGCCACATCAAGCTGCTGACGGAGCTCGCGCGCGGTCGGCCTGATCTCTTCGGCCTTCTGCGCGACCATCTGATACCGGGCCTCACGAAGTTTGGCCCGTCGGCCCACGCCATGGTGACGTTGCTGACCGGGCTTGATTCGGACGTGCGCCTGCACTGAGCAGCCGGGAAATCGAGAGTCCCGGGGTGCAGGCAGTTGGCGGCAAATCGGCGTGATTAGCGAAATGCTTGGCCAAGCTGTCAGCTTGCGACCCTGGCATCGTTACTGTCGGGGGTTACTTCCGGGGTTGATCGCCCTGCTTTCTGGGGACGCCGGCTTCGCGTGCGTATGGCGCTTTCCCAGTGTTTCCTCGTGCGACGTGCTCGACCTGCCCGGCGCATCTGTCTCAGCCGTAGGCCCCACGACAGCATCCCCTGGGACACCTGAGGCGTTGCTGTTTCCGGTCCCGCCGCTTGCCGCATCCGGACTTCGCTGAGCAAGCGCCACACCGCTTGAAACCACTACCGACAGCACAGCGGAAATGAAGATCGCAGTACCTGCTTTCATGATTGCGTCGCTTGCAAGTCTGCGTTTTACGGGCGACGTCGCGGCCATGCCGGAAGGCACGGTCTGCTTTCCCAATGAGCCGTTGCTTCAGGTTAGCGCTCCCTTGCGGGAGGCCCAGCTCGTGGAAAGCCGGCTGCTTAACCTGCTTCATTTCCAGACCCTCATCGCCAGCAAGGCTGCGCGCTGCGTGCAGGCAGCCGCAGGCAAGCCCGTGATCGATTTCGGTCTGCGACGCACACATGGCGCCGAAGCCGCGCTGCTTTCGGCACGCGCGAGCTATCTGGCGGGATTTACAGGTACCGCCACCGTGCCGGGAAACGTCCGCTTTGGCATCCCGCTGTTTGGCACCATGGCACATTCGTTCGTGCAGGCGCATGACGATGAACTGGAGGCGTTCGAGACATTCGCCCGCACCCAGACAGACAACACGCTGCTGATCGACACATATGACACCGAGGCTGCCGCAGGCAAGATCGTCGCACTTGCCCACCGGCTCAAGGCCGCAGGCGTAGAAATTCGAGGGGTGCGAATCGACAGTGGCAACCTTGGCGAACACGCACGGCTGGTGCGTGCGATTCTCGATGCAGGCGGGCTGGGGCAGACCCAGATCTTCGCGAGTGGAAACGTGGATGAATACCGGCTCGCAGCACTGCGCGCGGAAGGTGCCCCGATCGATGGCTATGGCGTCGGCACCCACGTGGGAACCTCGGCTGACGCGCCCTACCTGGACTGCGTCTACAAGCTACATGAATATGCCGGACGGGCACGTCGAAAACGCTCGGAACACAAGGCTACGTGGCCGGGCCGAAAACAGGTGTATCGGTACGCCGATGCCAGCCAACATATGCTCTATGACGTGCTCACGCTCGATATACAGGATGGCACCGCCCTGCTTGAGCCCGTTATCACAGCGGGGCGCCACGTGCAGCGACCGGTGTCGCTCGATCACAGCCGGGACTATTGCAGGCAGCAGATCGAATCACTACCCGCCGTGCTCAGAGCGCTGGACGATTCGCCATCCTATCCGGTTACCGTTTCACCGACACTGCGCGCGCTAACGAGTGACGTAGACACGTCAACGTCGTGAACGTAATGCCGTTCACGGCTGTCCGTCGCTGCATCCTGCCAGCGCCTTTTGCCAGGTTCCCACGGGCGCAAAATCTGCGCTCCCCCGGGTCCAGACATCCTCGTCACGCGCATTGTCCGCCTTGCCGCAGAACGGGTCGTGGCGGGATCCGGGAGTCCAGCACCCATGCCGGTCCGTCACGAAGGCCCCGAACCACGCACGTACTTGATGAAAAGTATGATCGCTGCGGGAGCGTGGACCGCACCGAAACCGGTCACGAATACGAGCCATCGCGGCGCCACTGTCCCGGGCGTCCGGGCGAGCACTGCACCGAACGCGCACCCGACCAGCAGGAGCGCGGCGTGAGCAATGGCACGCCGCACTGGTGTGGCCGTGAATCTGGGAATCCCGTAGTGCGCGTAACACACTGCAATCACTGCCAGCAATCCGGCGATGGACCACCATCCCACGGATACCACGGGTTCCGTAGCAGCCCAAAGCATCATCGTGACGTCATTCGGCATACGCGGCCATCACGATCCACAGATTACGACGGTCCTCGTGCACCTCTGCTGCCAGCGCGTACGCATCGTCCGGACCGCAGGATCTTTCAAGCGCATGCCGAGCCCGATCGGTGTCGGGAAATGGCTTGTCCGACAGGGCGCGGACTTCGTCGCGACCTTCAAACATCCTGAGATCTGTCCGATATATCAGCGGCTCCCGCTTCCACGCACGAAAGCATTCGCGCACGTGCCCGAAATCTCCGCCACAGACATTCACCTGGTAATGGTTTCGCGTTCCCATATTGCACCCCGCAAGATTCCCCTCGACGGCCGACGTCCGCCTCCCGAGGTCCCTGGCGGATAACACCGTCGTCGACGCAATGCGCCAACCATTGCAGTGCCAGACTGCAGCGGCCAAGGCCGACTGCGAAAAGCACCGACACCTGACAACCGCCGACGAAGCGACAGACGCAGAGCGGAGTTGCTGCCGCTGACAGTGCACTATCACACGCGCACGTGGCGTTCCCTTCTCGAGAACTGCGGATGCCATGGGTATGCGGGTTGCGAATCGTTCCACGTGATACGGAGCAGCACCAAGGCTTGCACCTTTCGAACCGGGGATGACGATGACGCGACTGCAACGATAATCCATCGAGACGCTGCGCGATGATGCGGCATGCACAGAGGAAGAGCTCGAGCATGCGCTAAAACGCACTCTCCCGAACTTCGATCCGACCCTGCTCCGCATCGGCCGCATCATCGGCGCCGGAATCTTCGTGCTGATCGGACACGCGGCCGCGGCGAACGCGGGACCGGCGATCGTCATCTCGTTCGCGATCGGGCTGCAACGACCCGTCGAGCTTGTCAGCTCCCTCGAAATCTGCGCACTCCTGTATATCCTCATGTCGTGGGTTTTGACGGGTATCGTCCCCTATGACCAGCTCAACGTCGCAGATCCCAATGCCGTAGGCGTTAACAGGATCGGCCTGAAGTGGCTTTCCACCCATAATCAAGCCCGGAGCGATGCCTGGACTGACTTCCGTTATCTTGGTGCTGTTGCTCAGCCAGTCTCGCATCTTCTACTCGATGGCCAGGGATGGCCTGTTGCCTCCCGCTGCCTCACCGATTCACGCGCGCTTTCGCACGCCGTGGGCCTCTACGAGGGGCCCCTGACTCCTTGATTGCGACCCCGATGCGCCGATGGCCTGTCCCTAGCGATATGGCGCCGCCGGATTCGGCAGCGGTGTTGCCCCTTCGGCGGGATTAGGCACAGCGCCGCGGCCGGTGCGCACCTCGGATTTCGGCATGCTTGCACCCGAGTTCGAGTCGGCGGCTGGCCCCAGGGTGGAGCGCACAGAATCGCGGCGCCCGCGCGGCACTTGATCTGCAGGTGGCCGTCGGCGCATGTCGTTCGAAGACTCGGCTGCGTCACTGTGACCGCCCGCCTTGTGCTGGTCTTTCCCTGCCTGCGGGCTCGTGTTGCTGGCCAGTGCCGCGGCGCTGACAAGCGTGGCGGCGAACATCATGTGGAGAAGCCTTTTCATCGTCACCGTTCTCCCTGATCGCGCGTTGCCACTAATACTCCGTGTGTCGCAAACCATATGCCCTCCTGGGGGATGAGCCTGGCCGCGAAGCGGCGGGGTCAGCATTCTCGCCGTCACTCGAGACATCGACGGGAGAACTTGCGATGGCAGGATCAGAAAGACGCGGCGAACATCGTGGGAGAACACCTTCCAGGGCGGCCGGGTCCGTCTTCCCGCGCGGTCTACTGTACCGTCGCTTCGAAACTTGTCGTCGCGGCGAGCAAGTTCGCCGCCGCAGCCTGGACCAACTCCGGCGCGACACTTGCCGAGGCAGTTCCACTCCAGTGCGGACCGCGCCGACCCGGTTCTGCTCGTCTGCGGCCGCAGCGCGGCCATCAGCGACGCCGACGAGTTGCATCCGTTTGGATTCGGGCGCGAAACCTCTTCCACGCAATGCTCGTCGCCCTGCAAATCTCCATCATTGGCGGAATCGGTGCCGTGGTGGCGTCTGGCAGCTATGGCGGCGGCCCAACCTGAATCTGCTCGAATATCTGGACGCGCGTTTCTCCCGATCCTCGCAATCCCATACCGGCTGAGCGTTTACTAACAGACAGCAACCATCGGTGCATTGATATTTCGGGCTGACGCCTAATGCCGAAACGAAATATTGAAGATTTGAAAAACTCGCCCTATAACATCTTTTGACATGAATAATAGGAACACCTTGCCGCTAATATACTTATGCACCTCGCATTTTGTCACGTTCATTTTGAGGTGATCGTGGATTATCAGTTGATGGCGGGCAAGAGACGTACTCGAGTATTCTGTCCCACAGAACAGATTTATTCACGTCTGTGACGTTGAGAGTCGCTCGCACGCGGGATACCACGTGTCCTTACCCGACCGGCAGCCCCTTCACCGTCTCCTAAAACTCACACCGAATCGCTATTTGTAAGGCATGGTGCACTGCCGACGACAAGTCGTTCATCACAGTCGCACAGAATGAACGCCAACGCCTGATTATATAGGTATCAAAATTTTTAGGATGAAAATCTAAATGGTGGTTGGCGGATTCGATTGAATTATCGAGAGAATCGGAGAGGCACCACCGTTCACAAACATTATCTCTATGGCGGTGATTTTTATGCCGGGCCAAATATCATTGGGAGGTGCCTGATGAGTGCCTGTCCGTACTGCTCCAAACACCGGGCATGGATCTTCGCAGCATTCGCTGGCGTGGCGAATCTCGAAGGCGGCATCGCGCTGGCGCAGGTCACCGCGGTGAACAATTACTGGTCCGGGGTAACGTCGTCCAGCTGGTTCGACCCAAGCAACTGGACCGATGCGAATAGCAATCATCTGGTGCCCGATTTCCATACCAACATTACCTATATCAACACGCTTGCGAACCATCCGACGGTTATCGACGCACTCGCTGCGACCTCGCGGATCGTTCGTATTGGCGACGGCGCGGCGACTGGAAGCAATGGTTCCTTGACTGTGGAAAACGGCGGGACGCTCACCACGCTCGTCAACAGCGGCGGCGGCTATGTCGCTGTGGGCTATGGCATCCCCAACCCTGCCACGGCCTCACTGACGGTTACCGGACCAGCCTCCCGCGCGTCTGTGGCGACGTTTCTTTACGTCGGGCTCGGCGATGGCGATCGCGGAACAGTCAATATCCTTAACGGTGGCCAGGCCACGATCGGGCAGTCGATCGACGTTGCCGGCGGCACCGGGAGCACGGGCACCGTCAACGTTTCCGGTGAAGGCTCGACGCTCAGAATCGGCGGCGATGCGTTCGTCGGCGATGCCGGTCACGGCGTCCTGAACATTTCCGACGGCGGACAGGTCGAGGCGGGCGGGCACGTCTATCTCGGCGCGGGGCCGCAGAGTGTCGGCACGCTGAACATCATGGACGCGGGCTCCATATTGACGGTGACGAATGCGCTCAACGTCGGGTATGCCTTTTTTGGTAGCGGCGCTCAGGGAACGCTGACCATCGCGAATGGGGCGAGCGTCACGGCGGGGTCCGTCGCAATTGCGCAGACGGTCGGTTCCACCGGCACGCTAAACATCGGCGCGCCTGCCGGCGCCGCGGCGGTCGCGCCAGGCGCACTGAACAGCCGCAATGTCACATTCGGTGACGGCGACGGCAGGCTCTTGTTCAACCACACGGACAACAGCGGCAACTACCGGTTTCCTGCCGCCATCTCCGGCACGGGCACCGTCGATGTCCTGAGTGGCGAGACAGTCATGACCGGTGCCAGTACGTATGCTGGTTCAACGACCATCTCCGGCGGGACGCTGGCCGCAGGTGCGGTCGACGCGTTCAGCCGGAACTCAGACTATGCCGTAACGTCCGGCGGGACGATGGACCTGCGCGGCTTCGACCAGCGCGTGGCGACGCTGGTCAATGCAGGTCTCGTGCGCCTGGCGGGAGACCCGGGAACCATGCTCACCACGACACAGTACATCGGACAGAATGGGACGCTCGCACTCGATACCGTGCTTGGCGGCGACGGCTCACCGTCTGACAGGCTGATTATTGATCGAGGCGCTGCCAGCGGCACCTCGAAGCTCGCCATCAACAACGCCGGAGGCACCGGAGCGCTTACGCAAGCCGACGGCATACCGGTCGTCGTGGCAACCGACGGCGGCAGCACGCAGGCAAACGCTTTTGAACTTGCAGGTGAGGCGCGCGGAGGGGCTTACGACTACCGCCTTCATCGAGGCGGCCTGGCTGGGGGCGCGCCGGACGACTGGTTCCTGCGCTCGACGTTCGTCGTTGGACCCGAGGAGCCGTCCGAGGGCGCCGTTGAGCCGCCGTGGGAGGAAGAAAATGTGCTGCCGGAGACCCCGCTGCCGCCCGCACTGCCCGACGGGGAATACCCCGTCATCGGCCCGGAGGTGGCGACGTATTCGGTAGTGCAACCGCTCGCGCGGCAACTGGGCGTCACGATGCTCGGCACGATGCACGAACGTATTGGCGACACACTCTCCGATGGGGCGGCCGGCACGAACGCCACCGGCGTCGCCCGGTCGGCGTGGGCGCGCGTGTTCGGCCAGCAGGTTGACAACCGCTACCAGACTTTTACCGATGCGCGCGCGAACGGCTCAGTGATTGGCGTGCAGGCTGGGCTCGATCTCTGGCGTGGGAGCCTGATCCCCGGCCATCACGATGCCAGCGGCGTCTATTTCGCCTACGGTAACGGCAATGTCGACGTAGATGGACTCGTCACCAATACCGACGCCACAGCATACGCCTTGAGTCGCACCGGCAAGGTGAACCTGAACGCCTATTCCGGCGGCGCATACTGGACGCATTACGGGCCGGGCGGCTGGTATGTCGACGCGGTGCTGCAAGGCACATACTACGACGGTGACGCAACGACCCAGTATGCGCGTCTGCCTGTCTCCGGCTCCGGGATCGTCACGTCGCTCGAAGCGGGCTATCCGTTTCACCTTCCGCTCGGACCGAACTTCGTGCTGGAACCCCAGCTACAGATCATCTGGCAGCACGTCGGACTTGACGATGCCGATGATGGACTCGGTCCGGTTGATCCTGGATCGACGTCGGGCGTAACGGGCAGGCTCGGGGTGCGCGGTCAGTGGACCATCGAGCGCGCCAACGGACAGGTTTGGCAGCCCTATCTGCGCGCCAATATCTGGCGCGACTGGGGCGCCCACGCGACGACAGTTTACGCTGGCGCCGACCAGGTCCCACTCGCACACCAGGTCACACGCATGGACGTCGCGGCTGGCGTGAGCGCGAAGCTCGATACCCGCTGGAGCCTGTATGGACAGTTCGGCTACCAGTTCTCGATCAACTCATCGTCAACCGGCAGCCAGAAGGGTGTGTGGGGTGACGTCGCTTGTCGCTACGCATGGTGAGGAGTGGACCTGATTTGTCCTGGCATCGGAAGTCCACGATAGCGGTTCTCATCTCCACGACGGCAACAACGGCAGCATCACGATTCCCGGGGCCCTTACGACGTCAGCGAAGTGTCCAATGAACGTCCCTGTTCTGGAAAGGACTGCGGGAACAGCGCCAGTCCGCTCCGCATCCCGGGCAGTGGTAGTACTGGAGACGTACGCTGCCGAGATACGCTGTTTCGCCGACATCGCGCAGAGGGTGTGTCACATCGAAATCGGGGTGACTCAGCAGAAGACTGCAGGACGCGCAAAGACGTGATGGATCGCTAACCATTGCATATATATGGACGCCTTCCGTTTGCGAAAGGTTTACAAGTGTTCTAACAAAACGCGAAGAGCAAAATCCCCCATTGGAACCAACGGGCAATGCATGTACGGCGTCGCGGATCTGACCGATATCAATTGTTGGAAATCGGGACGTCAACATAACGTCACCGGTCTGGTTGCTTGGGCGGGACGACTCCGGCACGCACCTGTGTCTCTGCTTCATACCAGTAATCGTCAGCGCGGTTTTCAGGTGATCCAGCAGCTTGCCAAAGCTGGTAGGCCCGCACGCGGATGCGCTCAGTCATTTCTTCGTCGGCGGACGGCCCTATGCTGTCGCCTGCATGCGGATCCGGACCAGGCTTGCCCGGCCATCCTGCATCTCCGCCATTTTCTGGATCTGCCGCCCGCGCCGTCGGGGGCTGCCCGCTTTTATTGCCCATCGTCGCCTCCGCCAGTCGGTACGCCGTTCTCTACGAAAGCTTATCCCTTTCGGTTGCATCATGTCCGTCCAGATGTCGTCCAATACGGACAATCGCCGCCCACCGCGTTCCGGGGCGCCAAGTCGCCTCGCCTGTCAACTGCCGGCGAATATGCGCGCCGCAATACGAATGGTGACAGGCAGCGCCTCGCGGTACATGCGCTCCGCGACGCTGTCCAAGGTGATGCCCCGTTGCACAATGAGGCGGCGGCCGACACGTTCCCGATCTCGCCCGTGAACCATGCAACCGCCAGGCGCACCGATCAATGCATCCTCGTCCAACCACGGATGACCGGCGTGCAAGGCCTGGAATGCGGCGCAAAGGCAAGCGCCGGCCATGACAAACGCGGTCCCGCAATTCAGGCGGGAAGGTTACCGGTTCTATCTGAGCGTGAATCCAGACTTCCTTCGATGGGATGCGCTGTATTCTCCGCCCTCCAGCCGTCAACGGAAGAGTTAGTTAGCGGCATGCCGTTTTCCGAGTTTTTCGGTCAGCGCTCGATTAGAAACTGCTCTCGGGCTTGCCCCTTGATCCACGAGGGCTCGCGTCCCAAACCGCTCCACGTAGCTCCGGAAACAGGATCTCGATACTTCGCAGGCTTCGAACCGCCTTTATCGTTCATCTGCCCGAACACCTGGGCGGGTGTCAGCGCATATTCGCTAACTAACGCGCGGACCCTTACAAGTGCCGCTGCGACCTCACTTTCCCTCGCGGCGTCGATCTCCCGTTGTAGAGCCTCAAGTTGCTTCAGCAATTCACGGTAGGTTGTCACTTGTTTCCCCGTTTGTTGACATGATGTTCAAGCCGTACGCTTCGCCGTCACCCGGCAACCCTCGGCGCCAAGTGATCAGGAAGCGACGCAACGGAAGACTTCGGCAGCGGCCTGCTGTACAGAAACCCCTGGGCGATCTCGCATCCATGCGCCACAAGAAATGCCGCCTGCTCCGACGTCTCGACGCCCTCAGCAACGACCCGTTGACCAAGGCACCGTGCAATCCACAGAATCGCCTTTACAAGCTCGGCATGACGGCGGTCGTCAGTGACTTTCTGAACGAACGTCCGGTCGATCTTTAGCGTATCAATCGGAAAGCGCGTCAGATAGCTGAGCGCTGAATAGCCCGTGCCGAAGTCATCGATGGCAATCGATATCCCCATCGCCTCGAATGACAGAAGCGCGTTCAGCACCGAATCATTTTCCTCCAGCAACAGGCTCTCGGTAATTTCAAACTCCAGCCACTCAGGTCGGCACCCAGTCTCGGCGAGAATCTCTTTCACCACCATTGCCATATCCAGCGACTGGAACTGTCGCGCCGAGAGGTTGACCGCGACCCTCCGGCAGGTGCCACCCAGTGTGTTCCACGCGGCGGCCGCACGGGACGCCTCACGAAGCACCCATCGCCCGAGATCGACTATCAGGCCGGTTTCCTCCGCAAGCGGCACAAACCGGTCCGGACGAATGAACCCCTCGCCAGCGCGATTCCACCGGAGAAGGGCTTCCCAGCCGATTACCTTCGCCCCGTGAAGAAGAACCTGTGGCTGATAGTACAGTTCGAGCTCGCCCTGATCGACCGCTCGCCGCAGTTCCGACTCAAGCGATAAACGCGCTGTCGCTTCGATCGTCAGGGCTTTCGTGTAGAACCGAAAACCGCGGCGCCCTGAGCGCTTCACAAGATACATCGCCGAGTCTGCGTATTTCAGCAGGTCGGCGGCATCCATGCTGTCAACCGGATGCAGTGCGATTCCGATGCTGCAGGAGATGAACACCTGTTTGCCATCAAGCATGAACGGCTCGTCGAGCCGACTGATGATCATCGCGCAGATCTGCTCCAGGACGCTGTGACCAGAAACCTCAGGCATCAGGACAGCAAATTCGTCGCCACCAAAGCGCGCCACGGTGTCACCGGGACGCATGCAGGCACGCAGCCGCTGTGCTGCCTCACGAAGCAGTTCATCGCCAACCGCGTGGCCCATGGTGTCGTTGACGCCCTTGAAGCGGTCCATGTCAATCATCATGACAGCCGTAAAGCGTCCAGGCGAACTGACCGAGAGTGCCTGGCGCAAATGTTCGTTGAACAGGACGCGGTTCGGCAGCATCGTCAATGGATCGAAATATGCCATCCGATGGATCTTTGCTCTGGACGCGTGGAGTTCCGAGATGTCTCGCCCCACGGCAAGGACGGTTTCGACTGTGCCATTCGGCCCCAACTCGGGCGTCAACCTGATCAGGTGACACAGTTGTCTGCCATCGCTGGCTGGCCAGGTCAGCTCGAATTCCCTGTTGCTCGCCGTCGCGAATACCTCCCCGATCTGTTTTTCGTAGAGAACGGTCCCCGAACCGCCCGGGAACTCGCTCGGCGCCTTGCCAAGCAAGGCATCCGCGCCACCGACGGAGAGCGACGCGAAAACCGGATTTACATAGATCCGCCGGAAGTCCCTGCCGTAGCGCGCCACCGTATCCGGGGAGTTTTCTACGAGCGTTCTGAACTCGTGCTCCCGACGAGCCAGCCTTTCCTCGAATCGACGCCGCTCGGTGATGTCGCGCGCGACGCCGAGCACACCCGCCATCATCCCGTCAGCATCAAAAACCGGCAACAGCCTGGTCTCCATCAAGGTCTGTTCGCGCGTACAGGGGGCGACCACCCACTCGTCCCTGACGCAAACCTGTCTGGCCTCGATTGCGGCCTTGTCGCGTTGCCGGAAAAAGTCAGCCAGCTCGGCATTGAAGATATCCCGATCGGTTTTGCCGATGACTTCAGCTTTCGACTTGCCGGCGAACTGCTCAAAGCTGTGATTGCATAGCAGGAAGATGCCGTCGGTTCCTTTGAGCCAGACGATGTCCGGGATCGTATCCAGCACGCTCATCAACTGTGCCCGTGCGTACGACAACTCCAGTGCCCGCTCTTCGAGACTCCTGTTCAGTTGCAGGGTCTGCCTGAACTGTTCCCGCTGCCCGGCCTCCGCCCGCTTGCGCTCGGTGACATCCAGGATCGCACCGATTAGGCCGGCCTGACGACCCTGATCGTCATGGAAGACCGCCTTGCTGAACTCCACCTCGCGCACGCCTTTCTGCGCGCTCCTTACCTTGAACTCGTAGTGCTGGACTCCGCCTTTCCCGAACAGCGCTTCATCCATTTCGAAATAGGTCTGTGCCAGCTCATGCGGACTCGTCTCGAAGACGGTCTTGCCGACAAAGTGCTCCCTGGGAACGCCCAGAAACTCCTGAAAGGCGCGATTGAGATGCAGGTACCGCCCCGCCCTGTCTTTTGAAAAAACCGGAACGGGGACGGTATCGAGCAGCGACTCAAGGAACGACTCGCGCTCGCGCAGCTTCGCCTCAGCGCGCTTGCATGCGGTAACGTCGAAATAGAATGCAAGCACCCCTCCTGCGTCGTCCAGAGCCGGGGCGCTGACGAACTGCACGAGATAGTGCTCACGTTGCGCTTCTGGCAACCGATCGAATGTGACTTCGAGCTCGCGGGCGACACCCGTGGTCGCGACTTCGGAAATCGCATCGAGGTATTGCTGCAGGGCTTGCGGCAGGAGCAGTCTGGCCTCGAGCTCCGGCACGCAGCCGCAATCTGATGCAGCCCTCATCATCATCCGCGCTGCATGATTCATGAAGCGGCATTGACCTCGCGCGTCGTATCGGACAACGGGCATGGGCAGGTCACAAACCGGTATGCAGTACTTGCCTTCAGCATCCATTCCAGGTCTTTTCATACTGTCGATTGACTGTTTTATTGTTCAACGCCATCACGCTCCGTTACCCGGCCCGAAAACACCTGGCAACATGAACAATACGCGATACGCCCTGCCATCTGCCCGCAGGGTACCAGAATCCTTAAGTGCATCGAGAGGTCGCTTTCCGGGCCTTTTCCCTGGCACTCGCAAGGGTTTGCGTCTGCATCACAAAAAAAACGACCCGGCATCGGCGTTATGCTGGGGCTTTCGGCCCGCTTTCCACGTTGCTGGTTATGCAAGGTGATTCAAGAATGTCTCGGAAAACGCCGTAAACGCGGCATACGGCAACCATTTCGCAGACGCAAGAAGTAGTCTGACTAATGCGTGCGATAAAAAACGTTTTCCGGCGATACAACTTGAATCGCAACAGTCAAACATGGTCGCGTACGGCGGCGCCGGGCGAGGTCATTTATTCGGAAGGCTTTGCAGGCGAACGGTTGATCTTCGTGATCGCCGACGGCAAGGTCGAAATCTCCACCCGTTGCGACGACAAGAAAGTCGTGATGGCCACGCTGGGACGCGGCGAATTTTTCGGCGAGACGGCGCTGCTCGGTGCGGAACCACGGCCGAACACGGCGAAAGCGCTTAGCTTTTGCCAGCTGACCGTCGTGCCGGCGAACCTCATCGAAGAGGAACTCGAACGCGTCACCCCGATGCTGCGCCATGTGGTGCGCACGCTCACGCGGCGCGTCAAGGCGAAGGACGATCTGCTCGCCACCTACACCCATGCGGACTTCATGCCGGGCGCACTGTCGTACGCGCATGTGCTCGCGTTGATCGCAGGGGCGAGCGATCGCGCCGAAGGCGGCGATACCTGGTCGCGACAGGGCGCGAGTGGTGCCGAAGTGAGCGTGCCGCTCGCCGACGTCGTGCAGAAATGCCGTGCCGTGGCCGGCCATTCTCGTCCGCATGTGATGGCCATGCTCCGGCGCATGGAGAAGCTCAATCTCGTCGCGATGCAAAGCGGGCAGGCCACGCATCTCGCCAACAATGCGGCAGCGGCAGAAGGCGCGTTGGGCCGCCAGGTGGTGACGTTCGACCCCGTACGCATCGTGGAGCGCGCGACGCAGGTCGCAGACAGCGATCTCGATGTGTCGATCAACAGCGAACTCGAACTGATCGAGCTGGGCGATCTCGAAGCGCTGATCGGCGTGGAGCGCAAGGTCATTCTCAACAAGCTCTCGCACGCCGAAATCGCCGATGAGGTCTTCGCGTTCCGCAAGTCGAAGGTGCTGAACTTCGTCGAGCAAAAGGGCGTGGCGTATTTCTCGAAGCGCACGGGCCGAGGCTCGGGCGAACTCAAGTCGCTCGACGATCTGTTGTTCGTCGATCAACGCACGCTGTTCGAAGCCGTGAGCGCACTCGATACCTACGATCTCGCGAAACTGCTCGCCTCGATCGAAGATCAGGCCGTATCCGAGCGCCTGCTCTCGGTAATGGCGGACGCACGCAAGAATGAAGTGTCGTGGGTCATGCGCCGCGACATCAAGATCGATCCCGTGGAAGTCGAAGATATCGAGCAGCGCCTGCTTGAAGCGGTGCGTGCACTCAAGTCGCCTGGCGGACGCCAGGCAGATCGCTGAGTTGGGAGACACGCATGGATCTGCTTACCCTGATCGGTATCGCCATTGGCGCGCTCGCTGTGGTCGCGGGCTTCTCGCTCGAAGGCGGCCATTTCGTCACGCTGCTCCAGCCCGAGGCGCTGGCCATCGTGCTGGGCGGCACGCTCGGCGCCGTGATGATCCAGAACACGTGGGCGCGCTTCTTCGACGCCATCAAGCATTTGCGCATGGCGTTCGTGAAAGCGCCGCGCGTCGATGAAGCGAGCCTCGCCGCCGTGCTGGAGTGGGGCGATCAGGCCAAGCTCAACGGACTGCTCGCATTCGAGTCGATGGACCTGCAGGGCATTCATCCGTACGCGCGGCGCGGGCTCGAACTGCTTGCGAGCGGCGTTTCGACCGCCGTGCTCGAAGATGCGCTCCAGCGCGAACTCGAAGCCTCCGGGCGCAAGCACATGGCGGCGGCGCGCGTGTGGCAGCAGGCGGGCGGCTATGCGCCCACGTTTGGCATTCTCGGCTCGGTGCTCGGCCTCATTCAGGTCACGGGGCATCTGATCGAGCCTGCCGAACTCGGGCCCGGCATTGCCGTGGCCTTCATCGCCACGCTGTACGGACTTGCTTTCGCGAACCTCGTTTTTCTGCCGCTGTATGGCAAGATACGCGCGCATATCGAAAGCGAACTGCGCTTGCGCAAGCTCTATCTCGACGGCCTGCTCGCCATTTCGCGCAAGGAGTCGCCGCACACGATCGCCACGCGTCTCGCTGGCGAGGTGGGCGGCAAGAGCGGCGGTTTGCAGGGCGAAGCGAACGTATGGGCGCTGGACACCACGCACGCGAGCTGACCGCCCATGCTTTCCGATAAAGACCTGCCGCTCACGGCACAGTTCGATCACGACGAGGACGAGGGCGGCGAATCGAGTTCCGGCCGCTGGCTCATTTCCTACGCGGACCTGATCACGACGCTGATGGTGCTGTTCCTCGCGCTCTACGCGATGCAGCTGGCGAAGCATAAGGAATCCGAAATACGATCGGCAGCGCAATCGACGAGCACGGCGGCAGCGGCCGTGAAAATGCCCGCCGTCGATCAGGCATTGCTCGCCGCGCTCGAAACGCTGCGCCAGCGCGGCGAAATCACGATCGTGCCGGCGGCGCGCGGCGTGGAGATCGGCATCAACGCGAAGATCCTGTTCAACGCGGGCGATGCCACGCTGCTGCCCGAATCGCTTGGCGTGCTGGGCCGTATCGCCGAGGTGTTGCGCGCGGCGCCGGCGGGCAACATCCTCGTGGAAGGGCACACCGACAGCACGCCGATCTCGAACGCGAAATTCGGCGGGTGACGTTGATCGTGCAGCCTTACGACGTAGGATGTGCACTTGTCACAACGAGGGTCGATTCAAAACGCGCGAACCTGAACTGCTTGTCGTGCTAGCCGGAGGGACTCGTTGCCGTCCAGCCGCCGGCGCGCCACGATGTGAGCCTCGGCCTGTAGTCGAAGCTCATGGCGAACATGGGCGAAGGCTGCCAATTGGACAATGGTCGTATAGACAACGCCAACTCTACCTGCTAGCTTTCCTGCTTGGTGCGCGGCAGCCCGCGCGCCAAGCCCCCGGGGGCTAACGCAACGGCTCCCGGATCTCATGCCCGCCGCATCCCCCAGATGTGACGGGCTTTTTTTATGATCTGCCGACGTTGTGTCGATGGCTTTATACAATTGCGCTCCCCATCGCCGTTTATGCGCAGCTTGAGTCATTCAGTCGGTAAGAAAGGATACGCGGTACACCAAAGCTGTACGGCGGGTCGCAAGCTCGCCGAACTGTGCCGGGAGCCTTGTCGTACCTATGTCCCACCATGCGGGAAGCCAACGCCGCCGCGGCGATATTCATCGACTGGCCAAATTCACCGCGGGCGCGCTCGATCCCTGCCGGTGTTGCGCGATGGTCGGGGTAGTCGCCACGGCATTTGTCCCGGGCACCCATCGCGCGGCTGCCGCGCCACGTGATTTCGACTCGTGCGTCATCATGACTGAAACCAGAGGCTGACTTCAGTGTTCGTCGCGCACAGGATCTTAGGAAACTGGAGGAATTCGGTAAGCGCCCGATCGGCGCGGGAACGCCGATCGGGTGTCCGCCGACGACTGCTGCTGCCGGCCGGCACCGCGAGAGCCTTAAGGTTTTGGCGCGGTCCGAGTGTGCCCTGCGCCAGACCAAAATCTGTGCCGTCTCAAACCGGAGCATTGGCGAAAGAAGCTGTGTTGCGGTTCACCTACGAGCTTAAGCGCCCGCTCTGGGTCGAACGGGTGTAAATTTTCCAAATGCGAGTGAATCACCGGGAAGAAGTCAATGGACGTGTGTTTTCGGATCTTTGATCCTGTAGTAGTCACTGGGGAGGAATATCTGACTTTCAGCATAGGGGACGGGACTAAAGTGCTTCCTGCGACCATATCGTGCATGGCACTCGCTGCTCTCGACAGGCCGTTCTGCGGATCGTTTGTCGAGGCCTTCAATGCGCATGAGGATACGATCCGCCAGGTGGCGATGCGCATGCTAGCCAGAAATCCAGCGCTTGCGGTTGTCCACCTGAACGGCGGCCATTTTATCGAGTCATCTCGTTGACCGACGGGTTCGCTTCTATCGGAGGAGGACCTTGTCTCGGAAAAACGAAAAACATCATCGTGACGACGCGTCGCGTGCGCAGATCAGCCCGCCCCTCATTGCCCTGGTCCCTGGTGCGCGCGATGGCTGGCCGCTGGCCGAGGCCATGCGCGATCGGCCATACAGGTGGTGCAGCGCCTGGACCTGCGTTTCAGCGCGGTTCCGCCCGGTCCATGGTTGGACCCGCCCCACACAGCCGCGGTCGTGCCCATTCCTTCGAACGTCGCCCACGAACTGGAGGGGCTCATGGTGGCCGGGGTGAGCGCCAGGCTGAAGTGGGACGGACATTACCGCGATTGCCTGGAACTGCTGAGAACGAAGCTCGCGACGGCCATTGCCAACGCACGGGCCTACGAGTCAGAGAAAAAGCGGGCGGAGGCTCTCGCTCAGCTCGATCGCGCGAAAACCGCTTTCTTTTCGAACGTCAGTCATAAATTCCGTACGCCGCTCACGCTCATGCTCCGGCCACTCGGGAACCTGCTGGCCCAGAGGAACACTAGCCTTCCCGAGGCAATAAAGGGGTAATCGGACGATTACCCCTTAACCGCCCCGAAGCGCTGGCCGCCGCTGACCGGTGCGGGGCGCTGTCGTTCCCGTACGCCGGGCACTGACGCAGCGACTCGGCGAAGCGCTGTAACGCCGATACCGAACCACATACGCTCTGGTATTCCTCACGGCCAATCCGGCCATCGAGGATAACGGTCAATCCCGACGCACGGGCCAGGTCGATGATGTCCATTTCGTTTGCTCCATTTCGTGTTCCACACCTGCAATACCGCGAACAAACGCCGTTTATTTCGCGACTCGACAAAATCCGCACGTATGCCGGCTCGAAGCTGGCTCGTATGCGTGTGCAATCATCTTCCCTCCGCAGTTCGAGCAGTTCAAAAAAACCAAGCACGTTCGTTTCGATGTACCGGATTAGGGTCCATGCGCCCGTGAAAGTCAGCATCCGGATCGCCAACTGAAACTGAGCGGACTCGCCAAGAAGACTTTTGCAGGCCATGTCTCACTCCATAAAATCGTCGTAGCAAGCGCTTTACAGGGCGTGGACAGGCTGATGGACGAGCAACATCGACACCTGTTTGCCGCGCACCTCGTCATGCGAGATGTTGTGAGACAGCACCGATAATAGGGTGTGATCGTCGAACCGGAACTGACACAGAATCTGATTCGAGCTCGCCAGTTTCAAAAGTTGTGAAACGGTAAGCGACGCAAATAATTCGACCATTTCCGTGCTCATGCCGAGACGCAACATCGCTTCGGACGTGCTCGACAGCGACATTCTCTGCGCCAAAACGAGATAGGACAGGTTGATCTCCTGTATGTCATTTCGCAAGACATCGTCACGCAAAGCATCCACATCGGCACCTTAAATCAACGCTTGAATACGAGATTTTATTTAGATGTCCGAACCAGAATATTGATCGATCTCACTTTTTTTGCGTCGAGCGCCCTCGTCCCTGACAGCGTAGGTCCATAGATAGGCACTTTTCCGGGTTTTTACCGAGCGGCTGACCGGTCGCGTCAGCGAATGCCGGTTTTGAGCACGAACGACTTCGATGCGGCCTACCCCTGACGGATGGTCCGGCAAAGGTGCAGTTCGTAAGGTCAAACTGTGTCATAAACTGCGAAACTGCCGGTGTCGAGCCGTGCCTTCCTGAGCTGACCATCGACGCTCAAGACGCCCCGGCCAGCCTGCGGCAAACGACCGCGCACTCCGGCGCCCAGCGCATCAAGGGTTATTCGGAACACGAGATCGCCCCGCCACGTGAATTGATCCCCCTCGCCTAACGGCCTCAACCAGAGCTTCACCGATCATTTCGTCGGCGACCAGCAATGATCGCGAGGCACCGCGTACTCTTTCGTCCCCCTGCTCATCACGAGACTGACACACCCAACAGACGCCCAATGCCGAATGTGAACGCAGCAGCGACAAGCCCAATGACGACCTGGCGAATCGCGGAAAAACTGGCACTGCGTCCGTTGAAAAGTGATGTGAATACTCCGATGGCCGCCAATGCAAAAATACTCATGCCTATGCATTGCACGATCGCCGGGGTGCCGGACGTCCACAGGAACGGCATCGCCGGGAAGATCGCGCCGACCGCAAACAGGAGAAACGAAAATCCCGCTGCAGTCCACGGATTGCCACCGAGTTCC
>NZ_JBFRCL010000046.1:0-68512 GCF_040965695.1 Paraburkholderia sp. BR10937 | reverse complement strand
GTGTCAGCGCACGGCGATCGACGCCGCAATCCGGTCGGCGAGTTCGCCGAGCACGCGACTGAGCGCGGCGGCTTGCGCGGCAGCATCGTGACCTTCGACCGGCGCGCTCAGCGCCGCCTGCTGGGTCAGCGTGGTGCGTGCGGGCTGCCCCGCCAGGAGCGTCCACGCCACTTGCAGCGTGAGCGTGCCGCCCGCGCTCGCGTTGCAGTCGAGCACCTTGACGACGAGCGTGCGCGTGCCGGCGGGCGCGGGCGCATCCGGAAAAACGAACGCGCCGGCCGGCAGGCGCGGCAGCAGGTCTTGCGCGAGCGTGCTGCGCATCATCTGCGCGAGCGGCGCGCCCCAGCGGTCGTTGTCGTCGACTGCGAGCCGGTTGGGCGCGACATGCGTCACCACTTCGGGTCGGTCGAGCACGGCGGGAATATGCACGGCGCTCAGTTGCACTGGCGCCATGGCAGCGGTGGCAAGCGGCGCTTGCGCGGGTGTCGCGTTGAGCGTGACGTAACGCGTGGGCGGACTGTGGCCACATCCGGCAAACCCGGCGCCGATGCCCACGAGCACGGCCGCACGCAGCAGTCGCGCGATCGAAGCCGCTGCGCATTCGGCCCGGCTCGCATGGCGGCGCATCATTGGCTCACCTCCTGCGCCTTGCCGTGCAGCAGCGCTTCGGGGTGCCGGTCGAGATAGTCGGCGAGCGCGCGCACCGAGCGCGCGGTATCGGTCAGCTCGCGCAGCGCGGCGGGCAGGTCGTTCTGGCTCGAAGCGTCGGCACCCAGCGTGCGATTGGCCGCCGCGACGGTGCGATCGGCTTCGTTCGCCGTCTCGCGCAGCTGCGCGACGAGCGGGCCGATCTGGGGCGACACCTGCGCGAGCGTCTGATCGATCTGCGCAACCGAGCGGTCGATGTGCTCCAGGCTGTCGCGGATCTGCGGCGAGGAGCTGATGGCGTTCACGTGCGCCGCAATGCTGCGCACTTCGTCGCCCGTTTGCTTGATGGGCAGGTCGTCGATCTTCGCGATCACGTCGCTGGCGCGCGAGGTCATGGTGTCGAAATCGGCAGGGGCGACGCTCGGGATCACGGGAAGCCCGTTGTCGGCGGTGAGCGTCGCGCCCGCCGCGCCCGCAACGAAGTCGAGATTGACCTTGCGCGGCCCGACGAGCGGCGGGTCCTGCGAAAGGCGCGCGCGCAGCCCGGCGGCGACGAGGTGATCGAGCATGCCGTTGACGAGCGGCCGCCAGTTGCCGTCCGCGGGCGGCGGCGCGCCGACGATGCCGAGCTGCGACGGGTCCAGCGCGAGTTGAACCGGGGTGCTCAGCGCGCCTGTGCGCGCGTCGTAGCTCAGGTGCACGCTCGTGACGGTGCCCACGGGAAAGCCGCGCAGATCCACCTCCGAGCCGGTCTCCAGGTTGCCGACCGCGCCGTCGAAGCGCACTGCATAAGTCACCATCGGGCCGTGTTCGGGTGCAAGCGGGGGCCGGCGATCGCTGCCGTCGAAGTGGTCGGCATGTTTGCCGGGACCCGGCTCCATGACGATCTCGGGCCCCGAAAGCATGGCCTTCAGCGAGGCAGGATCGCTCAAATCCACCTTCGCGCCGCGCAGGTAGAACCGCGTGCCCGAGCGCAAATACGGATTCTCCGCCCGGTCGATCCGCAGCTTTGTTTCAACATGCTTACCATCGGGCGCGAGCGACACGTCCGAGACGGCGCCCACCTTCACGCCGTGCAGCGTGACGATCGTGTCGTCGGGCTTCATGCCGTAGGCGTTGTCGAACGTGACGACAACGGTCTCGCCGTCGTGGATGAGCGCGCGCAGGCCGAGCCAGCCCGTCGCGCCGATGGCGGCGATCGGCACGGCCCAGATCCAGCCGGGCCAGGCGCTGCGCCGCACTTCGGCCTGCGTGCGGTGGTGACGCGGGCCGCTCATGGCTTTCTCCGCGTATGCGCGTCCCACATCATGCGCGGGTCGAAGCTGCGCGAAGCCATCATCGTGAAGAAGACGACGAGCGCGAACGCCGTCGCGCCGATGGCGGGTCTCGCCACCGCCACGCCGTCGAAGTGGATCAGTGGCACGAAGGCCGCGATCGTGAAGACGTCGACGTTCGACCAACGGCCCAGTTCGTCGATCCAGCGATAAAGATGCGCCTTGGCGCGCAGGTGCCGGCGCGAATGGCGCAGGACCGAGGTGATGAACCACAGCATGCCGCCGAGCTTCGCAAGGGGAATCACGATGCTCGTGCAGATGATCAGGATGCCGAATGGCCATAACCCGACGTGGAAGAGCTGATAGACGCCGTCGATGATGCGGTGCGAGTCGTAATGCCCGAGCTGCCGCGATGTGGTCATCGGATAGAAGTTGGCGGGCACGGTGAGCACGAGCGCCGCGAGCGTGAGCGCGGCTGCGCGCACCACGGCGTCGGGCTTGCGCGCGCGTAGTTTCAGACCGCAGCGCGGGCACGGCCGGCCCTCATGCGCAATGGGCACGACGAGGTCGCACACTGGGCAGGACAGCGCGCCGTGCCCGCGCGGCGCTTGCTGATCGGGGACGATGGCGCGCCAGACGGTGCGGCGATCGAGCGAGGCGCGCGTGAGCATCGACATGAGCGCGGCGAGGACGAAACAGTAGCCGCCCGCCCCGATCGTTCCGGTGAGGTTTTGCGTGACGCGCGCATAGCCGACGAGGCAGCCCACGAGATACACGTCGGGCATGGCCCAGATGTCGAGCGCGATGGTCCAGCGAAAGAGCGTGCCGATATGCCTGAATCGCACGCCGAAGCGGATCAGTCCCAGCACGATCATGAGCACGCCGAAGCGCACGAACGGCAGCACGATGCCGAACGCGCCGAGCAACAGCGCGAGCGCAAGCCAGCCGTCGCGCCAGATCGACACGATGCCCGACGCGAGAACGGAGGAACGATCGGCGCCGAGCATGTGCACCGTCATCAGCGGCGCGAGGTTGGCGGGGAACAGCAGGACGAATGTCGTAATGGCGCAGGCGAGCGAAGCGCTGATGCTGCGCCCGCTGCGCCGCTCCAGAGGGTAGTGGCAGATCCTGCAGCGCGCGAGCATGCGCGGGCCGAGCGGAGGGATGTCCTCGAGGGCGCCGCATTCGGGACAGCCAATCGTCATGGGCGGGACTCCTGACTACGCCTCGCGATCACACACGATTCGCATCAGTGAGGCAGTTTCAGACCACGCGCATAAAGCGTTCCCGCGCCGCGGCTTTGCTCAGCCTTCCGATTTATTGCGGTTCAAGACCCATGCCGCACCGAGCGCGAAGCCGACGGCGGCGGCGAGCCCGAGCGCGGTCATCGGCTTGTCGGCGACGTTGTCGCGTGTGGCGTCGGCGGCATTGTTCAGGGCCTGCTGGGACTTGCCATATAGGATCTTTGCCTTGCCGGCCAGGCCCATGGCGGGGTCGCCCAGCATGCGGCCGGCCAGGTGCTGCGCTTCTCCCGCGACCTCGCTCGCGACGGCGTGTGCGTGTCTCGTGTCCATGATCGTGCTCCTGTGTGCTCAGGGTGGGTCATTGAATATGCGCGCTCCACTTGCGCAAACACAGTGGAGCAACGCGAATGCCCGCAGCGCGGCGATCGATGAAGCAAAGGCGAATCGGCGCTCGCGCGCAAGCGTGAGCGCGGCGGTGAGCTGATCGAGACCGATAGGCTTGACGAGATGCCCGGCATGTCGAGATCGACGAACGGGACGAGCCGCACGAGATGACCGAGCTGGCGGTCGAGCATGTCGAGCACGTGTTTGCCGTCGGCCGGGTCGGGGCTCGCGCGCAGGATCTGCAGGCCATTGCGGATCGGCGCGAGCGGATTGCGCCGCTCGTGCGCGAGCGTCGCGGGAAAGTGATCCTTCATGCGGTCGACGTGCGCGAGCTTCGCGGTAGACGTCGAGGTCGGCGCCGCAGGAACATGCGATGCGAACTTAAAGGTATCCGAAAAGGTCGATTGTCTGACCGTGCCGGCATGCCCCATGTACCGGATAAATGGGGATGCCGGGGTTGGAACATCGGAGTGAGCCTGGGAGGGAAACGACGATGCGCCGGAAATCACGATCATTGCGAGCCATGGCCGATAAATGGCTTTTCTTGCGGCCGGACACGCGAGTGCACGTCACGCGTGTCGCGCAGGGTGCAAGGAAGCACCGCTCGTGCGTCTACGTCAGCGCGGTCGGCGCCGTGGGCGAATCGGGCATGTTCTTCTTCCGTCACGACGACGGCAGCTGGTACATCTTTCCGCCGGACGAAGCGCGTCCGGCGCTCGGCGTCGAGTGAGGTAACGCCTGAGCGCTGCGGCAAACCGCGGTATGCCCGGCCGGCGCTTGCGCCGTTCACGGGCCGAGCAGTCCCTGGGTTGGCAGCGACAGCTTGCCGTGATCGACGAAGCGCGTGCCGCCGCCGATGCCGCCTGCCAGGCGCCCGCGTATTTCGTAGGGAACGTTGCCGGCCTGTGCGCTGCCCGCAAAGGCGAAAGCCTGGCGGACGGCGGCGAGGGCCGGCACGGTCAGCGGCACGACGATCACCGCTTCACCGAAGCGCGGCACGACGCCGCTTTGATCGCTCACGCCACTGGCGAACGATTGACCGTTGAGGTCCAGTTGCAGCGACACGCCGCTAAATTCGACCGGCGTGTCGTTGGGATTCTGGATGCGCAATTTCACGTTGAAGCGCATCTCCATGCCTTCGCCCTGCAGCGGCTCGAGCCCTGCCACGTTGACCCGCAGCGGGTCTCCCATCAACCCCGCGCAGCCGCCTAGCCAGAACAGCATGCAAAGCATGGTGCAGACAAGTCGCATTGAGCGCCTGGCGTCAGGTGCTGGCATGGCAAGTACCTCGATCGTCGAGTCCGCGAGTGCCGCTTAGTGTAGCGTCGATCGTTCGCCGGATTCGTACCGGGCGCCAGCTCGATCCGGATTGCATGGATTCAGGCCAAACCTGCGATACGATACGTCCCCGACGCTTCAGCAATATGCGCCACACGCGGCCCAAATTCTTTTCAATCTGCTTTCATCGGTCGAGTGTCGCCTCACGCGTCCTGACTCTCCCTTCGTTGCCCGGCCCGTTCTCATGCTCAGCGCCTTCGCTCTATTCGGGATCTTGATCGTATCTTGCCTGATGAGCGTCGCCATCCTGGGCTCGCTGATCCGAACCGCCGTGCCGGGCGTAGGCCGCTGGTGTCTGGGCTATGCGCTGGTGGCCACGGCCTCCACCTGGATCGTGCTCGCCGGCCCGGGTGCTGGCGCGATCACGATCGTCGCGACGTCGGTCGCGACCCTGGGCGCGGTCGTGCTGCTCGTGCAGGGCACGCGCCAGTTCTTCGGCATGCGCGCCGTGTGGCACACGGAATCGGCGGCACTGGTCATGCTCTGCGCTGCGCTGGTCTATTTCATGTGGGTGTCGCCGAGTGCCGGCGCGCGAGGCGTGCTCGTTTCGCTGGGCCTCATCTATGGGCGGCTCGCGGTCGGTACGCTGGTGCTGCGGCACGCCTCGCGCGAGAGTACGCGCTACGCATGCCGGCTCATCGTCGTGGCCGCCGGGCTCGGTGCGCTCGTGTATGTCGCGCGCATCGCCGCGATCGTCTCCGGCGCCGTGCCGTCGCTTACGTTCGTGCAGCCGTCGCCCTGGAACGTGGCGCTGCTCGGCCTTGCGATCGTCACGTTGCCCTGCATGTCGATCGGCATGGTGATGCTCGCTCACGACCGGATCCTTGGGCGCATGGAAAAGCTCGCGACGATCGACGAACTGACGGGCGCGCTCACGCGCCGTGCGTTCATCGCCAGGGCGCAAGTCCTGCTCGCGCAGGCGCGGGAGAAGGGCGATCCGTTGTCGATCGCGATTCTCGACATCGATAACTTCAAGGCCGTCAACGACGGCTTCGGCCATGCGGTCGGCGATCGCATCCTGGCGCACGTCGCCTCGGTCGTCTCCGCGCAATTGAGGCCGTGCGATCTGTTCGGGCGGCTGGGCGGCGAAGAGTTCGCGATCCTCTTTGCATACGCGCAAAAGCACGACGCAGCGACGTTGACGAATACGCTGCGGCTCGCTGTCGAACGATCGTCCGCCGAAGGCGTGCGCTGCACCCTCAGCGCGGGCGTCGGCAGGTTCGTGCCGGCCGATACGCTGGAGGGCGCGATGGTACGCGCCGACGCTGCGCTCTATGTCGCGAAGGCGGCGGGGCGCAATCGCGTCGTCATGACATCGGATGCCGAAGAAGGCGAAGCCCGCTACTTCGCCGAATCGCGCTAAAGAAATGCTTGCCCGGCAAATTTATTCCAGGGAAAATTCGCGCTGACGAAAACCGGCAGCGACGCCGGCTTCGTGCGACCCGGCGCGTCATACCGGGCAGGTCAATCATTTCCCGGGCAATGGCGTCCGCAACGGTGGTCATGCCGGATAACTGCCCATGTTCAAGCGCCTCTTCTCCGAACTCGCCCGAGTCTTCGTTCCCATTGGGCGAGATTCCGACATCTCCGCTCTGATCGACTTCCCATGCTGCGCGTCAGACGACGCCGCCATCGAACGGGAAAGCGGTCTGTCCCGATTGCGTGACAGTGCGGGCACGCGTGCAGCCCGCTCGCGCCGCCGGGTCTGGCGGCTTCGCGCTGTGCGCCGCGAACGCCGCTGCGAAGCTCGACCGGCGCCGCGCCTTTCATGCGGCATTACGCTCGCCCGTCATCAGGGATAGCGCCGCCTGGATTCGTCATAGAAATCCTGCTACTGTCATTGGCACAAAAACCCGGCGGCAAGGACCGTTGCCAAAACAGGGTTTCAATTGCTTTACGGTGAATCGCCAATATGGATGAATTGCTTGAGCGGCTTTCCCAGAAGGTAGTCGCGGCCCAGAATCTGGAAGGACTCGTGCGGCTGCTTCTCGAGATGCCTGGAATATTGACCGGACTTGAGTCGACCTACCTGACATCGGTCGACTTTCGTGGCGAGGTGCAGACCGTCCTCTATTCGCGCAACGACTGCGACGTGCAGATCATGGAGGGCCTGCAGGTTCAGTGATTCGACACCCTCTGCAAGCGCAGTCGGGAAAGCGGGCGGCGCGTGGTCAGCAACGTGAAGGACATTTGGGGCGATACATCCGTCTGCAGTACGAGGGAGCGACTGCCGGCTGCGTCGCGGTGTGCTTCGTGAGCGCCCAGCAGGCGCTCGACCAGGCGGACCATGAGATGTATCGCGTCAAGCGCTTACGGCGCGCGGCTCGCGCCGGCAAGAGCAACTGGACATTCAGGTAAGTCTTCAACTTCCGCTTTCAACCCCCTTTAGGGTATTCCCCGCCATAGGTGTTTCCGCCTGTTTTTGACGACTCGACGCGAGTATTCTGGACTGCTACCTTGCCGGGCGCAGGTGCACCCGCAGCGTCGATCACGCTTGCGGCGTACGCCGCGAGGGAATGTCCGCGCCGCAACCATGCGGGCGGTGTTTATGTTCTTGACCACCTTGATATCCAGAACCGAGGGGATCCCATGAAAAAGTTGTTTGCAGCCGTATCTATTGCCTTGATCGCCTCCACGGCCAGCGTCGGCGCCTATGCGGCGGACACCATTCGCTTTGGTGTCGATGCAAGCTATCCGCCGTTCGAATCGAAAGCACCGGACGGCAAACTGGTCGGCTTCGACATCGATCTCGGCAACGAGATCTGCCACCGTCTGAATGCCAAATGTGTCTGGATCGAGAACGATTTCGACGGCATGATCCCGGCGCTGAAGGCGCGCAAGTTCGACGGCGTGCTTTCGTCGATGTCGATGACCCCGGCGCGCAAAGAGCAGATCGCGTTCTCGGACAAGCTGTTCAACACGCCGACGCGTCTCGTCGTCAAGACGGGATCGGGCATCATGCCGACCGCGGAATCGCTCAAGGGTAAGCGCGTGGGCGTGGAGCAGGGCACGATTCAGGAGGCCTATGCAAAGGCGCATTGGGCAGCGGCTGGCGTAGAGGTCGTGCCTTACCAGAATCAGGACCAGGTCTATCAGGACCTGCTGGCCGGCCGCGTGGACGCGGCGCTGCAAGACGCCGTGCAGGCCGAAGTGGGCTTCCTGAAGACGCCGCGCGGCCAGGGCTACAGCTTTGCGGGCGGCGATCTCGACGATCCGGCCACGCTCGGCAACGGCGCCGGCATCGGCCTGCGCAAGGAAGACACCGCGCTCAAGACGAAGATCGATGGCGCGATTGCCAGCATCATCAAGGACGGCACGTACAAGAAGATCGAGAAGAAGTACTTCGATTTCGACGTGTACGGCAAGTGATGTGACGCGTCCAGCGTGACATGTGCGCGGCGCGAGAGCGGATGCACCGCTCTCGCGCCGCCTGTAAGCGGAGCGTGCTACGCGGCCTCGCGCAGTGCCTTCGCTTGAGTCGAGTCTTTTTTCGGTGGCGCTCCGAACATTCGTGTGTATTCGCGGCTGAACTGCGAGGCGCTTTCGTATCCCACTTCGAATGCAGCGGCCTGTACGCTCATCGACAGCGAGAGCAGCAGTCTGCGCGCTTCCAGCAGCCGCAACTGCTTCTGATACTGAAGGGGCGGCAGCCCTGTCAGCGCCTTGAACTGGCGGTGGAACGCCGAGGCACTGAGCTGGGCGACTGCCGCCAGGTCTTCCACCCGTACGGGTTCCGCAAACCGCGCACGCAATTTTTCCACCGCCCGCAGCAGGCTGTGAGAAGGGCTTTCGGTCGACGCCAGCCTCGCGATTTCCGAACCGTTCGGACCGCTTAGCAACCAGTAGCAGATCTCGCGCATCAGCATGGGATACAGCATGCTGATGGCGTCCGGCGTGTCCAGCAGGCGCACGGCGCGCAGCGCGCAATCGGCGAGGGGACCGTCGAAGTTCGCGACGAACACGCCGCGGCTTGCGTCCGCCGCCGGCACGGGTGCAGGCGACATCTCCTTCGCCACGGCACGCAATATGGCCAGGTCCAGCTCGAGAATCAGAACCAGGCAAGGTTGGTCCGGGCTTGCCTCGAACACGCGGCCCCGCGACGGCGTTTCCACGCCGACCACGAGCGCTTGACCGGCCCGGTACTCCAGTTGCGCCCCGCCGAAACTGGCCCATTTGGCGCCCTGGGCGACGATGCACAAAGCCGGGCTCGCCGAGCGAAACGTGGGCGGCGCGGGGTGGTCGGAACGCAGGATGAGCATTCCGTCGACAGCGGTGCTGTATGGGCTCGTGCCCGGCTGCGTTTGCGTGTAGCGCAGCATGGCGGCGGCCAGTTCGTTTGTCATGGCGGCTCGATCAGGGGGGCGCGAAGGAAGGTGGGCGCCGACCCATCTTAATCAGCGAAGCAGGATTAGGCAAGAATCGGGGAGATTCGGGTATTCACTCGCCGGTGGCGTCAGGCGCAGAATCGACGCTATCCAACACAGCGAGAGGTGCCAAATGGCAACGAACAACGGCAGTCAGTCGGGCCCGAAAATCGCGGTCGTCACCGGAGGCAGCCGCGGAATCGGCCGCGACACGGTGCTGCGGCTGGCAAGCCGCGGCGTCCACTCGGTTTTCACTTACAACACCAATCACGCCGAGGCAGAGAAGGTCTGTGCCGAGGTCGCGCAAGCGGGTGGCCGGGCGATCGCCCTGCAATTGAACATCGCGGATTCAGGCACGTTCGACGACTTCGTCGCGCGCCTGCGAAACGCGCTTGGGACGCTCAGTGCAACGGGCTTCGATTATCTGGTGAACAACGCCGGCATCTCTTCGACCGCCACGCTCGCCGCCGGCACCGAAGCGGAACTCGACGCGCAATTCGCGGTGCATTTCAAGGGGCCGTTTCTGCTGACGCAAAAGCTGCTGCCGCTCATTCATGACGGCGGCCGGATCGTGAACATCTCCTCGGGCCTTGCACGCTTCGCGTATCCGGGCCGCGCGATTTATGGCCCGATGAAGGCAGCCGTGGAAGCGCTCACGCGCTATATGGCGCTCGAACTCGCGCCGCGCCGGATCGCGGTCAACGTCGTGGCGCCGGGCGCCATTGCGACCGACTTCAGCGGCGGCATCGTGCGGGACAATCCGGAGGTCAACAAGGCGGTGGCGGAACATACCGCGCTGGGCCGCGTGGGATTACCGACCGACGTGGGGCCGGTGATTGCAGGTCTACTGTCGGATGAGTTCGGCTGGGTGAATGCGCAGCGCATCGAAGTGGCTGGTGGCATTCATATCTGAATGGTTGATTTCGCGGCTTAAGCCGTGACGCTTTTGCCGGAGGCGTCGACTTCGATGCCCCAGTCGCCCTGTTCGAGCCAGTCGTCGCCGAGCAGTTCGGCCGGATGCTGCGTGCGGCTCTGGCCGTTGCCGCATCGCATGTCGTTGGCCGGGCAGTAGTGGTCGCAGCCCCAGCACAGGCGCTCGGGGTGCAGCGGGTGAATCGGAAACTTCTTTGCCATGATGTCGCCCCTGTGCGGCCTCGGTCAGAACGCAATATTGAGATTGTGTTCTTTCCGCGGCACGGTGGCAGATGGCAGAGTGTCGCGCCCAGGAAGCGCGCTGAAGGGGGGAAGGTCGCGGCGCTCTGCCTGCGTGTTATTGCCACAGGGTCATGCTATGGTCGTACGGCGTCCGGCTGATCCGGTCGCCGCGCCCGGAAGCGCTGAACACAACGACCCGCGTGCTTCTCCATGACCCGTTCGAGTCCTTTCCCGCAAAAGCGGCGCCGTGTGTGGCCGCTGATGTTGTTGTGTGCCGTCGTCATCATTCTGGCCGCCATGGTGCTCGCGGGCTGGCTGACGTTGCGCGGTAGCTTGCCGCAGCTCGACGGCACGCGTGCCGCGCCGCTCTCAGCAGCGGTGACGATCGGGCGCGACGCGCTCGGCGTGCCGACGGTGCAGGGCGGCACGCGTGGCGACGTTGCGTATGCGAGCGGCTTCCTTCACGCGCAGGACCGCTTCTTCCAGATGGACTTGCTGCGCCGGGTCGCCGCCGGCGAGATGGCGGCGCTCATCGGCCCGGGGGCGCTGCCGCTGGACCGCCGCGACCGGCCCTTGCGCTTTCGCGAACACGCGCAGGCGGCGCTCGCCGCGCTCTCCGCCGACCAGCGGGAGCTGATCGAGCGCTATACGGCGGGCGTCAACGACGGCCTGCGCTCGCTGCGCGCGCGGCCGTTCGAATACTGGCTGTTGCGCGTGCAACCGGCGCCGTGGCGTCCCGAAGACACCGTGCTCGCCGTCTACGCGATGTACTTCGATCTGCAGTATGACCAGGCGAGGCGCGTGCTCTCGCGCGCGGCGTTGCGCGAGCGCGTGCCGGCCGATCTGCTTGCGTTCCTGCTGCCTGAGACGAGCCACTGGGACGCCCCGCTCGACGGGCTGCGCGCGTTGCCGCAGCCGCCGGCGGCACTGCCCGCCGCGCCGCCGTCATGGCTCCCGTCAACGCAGTCCGCCGTCGATGCCGAACCGGAGGCCACCGCGCTGCTCGCCGGCCTGCCTGGTTTTGTGAGCGCTTTTGCGGGCGCCGGGAGCGCGGTCGATTCGATGGTCGGCAGCAACGGTTTCGCGGTCGACGGCGCGCACAGCGCACACGGCGGCGCGCTGCTCGCGAGCGACATGCACCTCGGCCTGTCGCTGCCGAACATCTGGTACCGGATCTCGCTCGTCTATCCCGCGCCGGAGGGCGGCGAGCGGCGTATCACGGGTGTCAGCTTGCCGGGTACGCCGTTCGTCGTGGCCGGCAGCAACGGCCATATCGCGTGGGGCTTCACGAACAGCTACGGGCGCTTCGTCGATCTGGTCGAACCTCAACGCGATCCGGCCGACCCACTGCGCTACCGCGTCCCGAACGGCGGATGGGCGCGTGCGCAGGTGATCCACGAGCGCCTCGACGTGAACGGCGGGGCGAGCGTCGATCTGCCGGTCGTGCAAACGCGCTGGGGACCGCAATTGGTGGCCGGTGAGCGCGCGTACGCATTGCATTGGGTCGCGCAGGATCCGCAGGCGACCAACATGAACTTCATGCGGCTCGAAGGCATCACGAACGTCGACGACGCGTTGCGCGCCGCGCAGACCTTCGGCCTGCCGACGCAGAACTTCATGGTGGCCGACGCGCAAGGCCATATCGGCTGGACGCTTGCCGGGCCGCTGCCGCGCTTCGCGGATGCCGATGCGGACGCTGAAGTGGACGCTCAGGCGGCCGCGCTGGCGAGCCTGCCATACCCCTCCGGAAGTTACGCCGGCTGGCAAGGGTATCGGACGCCCGATGCGTATCCGGTGCGCGTCGATCCGCCGGGCGGCCGCATCTGGACCGCGAATAACCGCACCCTGCCGATGGAAGATGTGGCGCGAATCGGCGACGCCGGCACCGATCTCGGCGCGCGCGCCACGCAGATTCGCAACGACCTGCTCGCGCTGCCGCACGCGAGCGAGCGCGACATGCTCGCGGTGCAGACCGACGACCGCGCGTTCTGGATCGCGTACTGGCGACGCGTGGCGCTCGACGCGCTCGATGCACGCGCGCTCGACGGCCATCCCCAACGCGCCGAATTCCGGCGCCTCGTTGAGGCGTGGGATGGCCGCGCCGATGTGCATGCAGTCGGCTACCGGCTGGTACGCGCGTTCTACGACTCGCTCTACGAAGCATGGTTCGGTGTACTGGACAAACAGATGGCCGCGATTGCGCCGGACCTCAGCTATCGTGCGGCGAACTCGCGTTACGAAGCGACGATGGAGACGCTGGCCGACCATCGCGCGTGGATACCGGGCGGCTTCGCGGACTGGCGCGCGTTCATGCTGGACCGTATCGATCACGCGATCGCCCGGGTGCCCAAAGGCACCACGCTCGAAGAGGCGCGCTGGGGCGAGCGCAACCGCTCGGTCATTGCGCATCCGTTCGCGCGCATGGTGCCGGCGTGGCTGCCGTGGGTTCGCGACTGGCTCAGCGCGCCGCACGACCTGCTGCCGGGTGACATCAACATGCCGCGCGTGCAGACGCCGGCGTTCGGCGCGTCCGAGCGTTTCGCGGTGTCGCCGGGGCGCGAGCAGGACGGCATCTTCGAGATGCCGGGCGGGCAGTCGGGCAATCCCATGTCGCCGTATTTCCTCGCGGGGCACGAAACGTGGGCGCATGGCGACGCGGCACCGTTCCTGCCGGGCACAGCGGTGCATACGCTGAAGCTCGTACCGGCCGGCGCGCAGCAGGCCGCAAACTGAGGGTGCTCGGGTTGGCGCGCGCGGCGGATTAGCAGAACTCCGCCGACACCGCTAGAAGTGCTGGCTGATTCTGCCTATATCCGTTGCACGCCTACCTCCGGTGGGGGGGATTGCGTCAAGCTTGGCGCGCTCGCGTCGAGGCTTTCTCTCGCCGTGAGCCACATAAAACGGAAACGGATAAGGGGACAGCCATGAAGTGGCTCGATCGCATGACGGTGTTCAAAAAGCTGCTGACAGCATTCGCCGTTGGGATCGTATTTGCGGTGGCCGTCGGTGTGGCCGGCGTTGCGTCGCTGGCATCGATGCATGACATCGCCGATGAAATCTGCAACCGGCACATGAGCGGCCAGTTCTGGCTCGAGGAAGCGGCCTGCAGCAAGCTGAGCACCGACCTCGACGCCGCAAATCTGGGCTTCGCCGACGAAGCGGGACACCATCGTCTGAAGGAAGACATCGTCGCGCAACTCAAACGCATGCACGAATCGCTGGATCGCTATGGCGCTGCCGGCGTCTCGGCCAGCGACCGTGCGCTTTACGACCACGTGCTCGGGAAAACCTCGGCATGGGAAGCGATCGTGCATCAGCAGATCGGCTTCGCGCCCGTGCCCGCAGGCGTGGACAATGCCGAACTCGTACGCCGCGAGATTGCGGCGAGCGTTGCGTCAGGCGACAGCGTCGCCGCGCTGATCGATTCGCTGCAACGCGAGGCGAAGAGCGCGCAGACCCAAGCCACGGCGCAATTCCAGCACATGCGCACCCTCATCATGGCGATCCTGCTCGGGGCGGTCGCGACCGGCGCTTTGCTTGGCTGGTTGATTTCGCAGCGGCTTTCGCGCCAGTTGGGCTGCGAGCCGGCACATGCGATGGAAATCGCAGGCCGTATCGCGGCCGGCGATCTTTCGGCACCCATAGCAACGCGTCGCGGCGATACGGGCAGCCTGCTGTACGCGCTGGGCGGCCCTCGTCGAACAGGCGGCCGCCGCGGCAAGCTCGATGGCCGATCAGGCGGCGCAGTTGCAGCAGGCGGTGTCGGTTTTCAGGTTTGCGGGCGCCTGAGGTGGGGGCCGGTGCCGCAGCGATGGCTGCGGCATCAGGGCGTCATCGGGAAAGACCGCGTGCGTCGATCGGCCAGATCGCTTCCACGCGCTCGCCCCGAAAGCAGACGTACTGATCATGGAGATTCACGGTCGGGTCGCAGTGCCCGGGTGTCACGAGAACGCGCTGTCCCAGGAACTGGGTCGTATCGGTTTTCGGCGCACCGACTGTCTCCAGCTTGCCGTGCTCGTCATTGGCCGCGATGTAGGCGAGTGGCGGACCTTCGGATCCCGCCCATGTCACCTCTCGCGGCAGCCCGGCATCGACGGCCAGCCCCTTGAGGCCAACATCGCATACCACCATGCCGGGGCGGGTTGCGCTCATGATCGTGGATAGCACGAACAGGCTGTTGCGCGGCCGTACGGCGCCGTGCCACGCAATGCCGCCATACTCGCCGTCCATGATCGCGTAGGAGCCCGGCTGCACTTCGGTGTAAACGCCGCTGGCGACGTCGAATTCAAACGTGCCGGTGCCGCCGCCGGTCACGCGCGCGCATCGCACGCCGCGCGCCTCGAGTGCGCGGACGAAGGTTCCGGCGCGCTCGGCGGCGCGGCTGGCCGTGTCCTTTCTTGCCGCCCAGTCTGCAATGTGCTGCGCACCGCCGTGGTAGGCCTGCAAACCCGCGAAGCGCAGGCCCGGATGCGCGGCGATCGCCTCGACCAGTTCGAACAGGCCGTCATGGGTTGTCACCCCGCAACGGTTCTGACCGACATCGATCTCAGGCAACACGTCGATCGTGACGCCTGCGGACGCCGCGGCTTCGCCAAGCGCGCGCACTTGTGGCAGTGCGTCCACGCAAACGCTCAGACGGACGTGCGAGGCGAGTTCGGTGGCCATCAAGAGCTTGTCCCTGCCGACAAACTCATTGGTGACGTGGATGTCACGCACGCCGGCAGCGGCAAATGGATACGCTTCGCTCAGCTTCTGGCAACAGATGCCCACCGCGCCGGCTTCGAGCTGCCGCTGGGCGATGGCGCTGCTCTTGTGAGCCTTGGCATGAGGCCGCAAGGCAACACCGTGGCCGGCGACGAACGCCGCCGTGTCGCGCAGGTTCGCTTCGAATGCGTCGAGATCGATCAGGAGCGACGGGGTGCCGACCGAGGCAAGCGGGTCGCCGACCAGGGCGGGGGCAGGAGGGGTGAGAGTCATCGAGGCTCCGTTCAGGACGCGCAACAAGGTTGCGCCAGTATTGCACACGGCGTGGCCGGCATCAGCGGCCCGCCGTGTTCTCCTGCTGCCCGGAGGGCATCGCGGGCATGCGATCAGTGAGGCAGCACGCGCATGAGAAAGTCCTTCGCGCGCTCCGACTGCGGGTTGTCGAAAAAGGCCTCCTTGCCGGCATCCTCGACGATGAGCCCCTTGTCCATGAACAGCACCCGTTGGGCGACCTTTTTCGCGAAGCCCATTTCGTGCGTCACGCACATCATCGTCATGCCTTCCTGCGCGAGTTCGATCATCACGTCGAGCACTTCGTTGATCATCTCGGGATCGAGCGCCGAGGTCGGCTCGTCGAACAGCATGGCGATGGGGTCCATCGAGAGCGCCCGCGCAATCGCCACGCGCTGCTGCTGTCCGCCCGACAGCTGGCCCGGAAACTTGTCGGCGTGCGCGCGCAGGCCCACGCGGTCCAGCAGTTTCAGGCCCTTTTGCGTCGCCTTGTCCTTGCCGCGCCCGAGCACCTTGATCTGCGCGAGCGTGAGATTCTGTGTGATCGACAGATGGGGAAACAGCTCGAAATGCTGGAACACCATGCCGACCTTCGCGCGCAGCTTCGGGAGATTCGTGCGCTTGTCGCCAACCGACTCGCCGCCCACGACGATCTCGCCTTGCTGGAACGGCTCCAGCCCGTTCACGGTCTTGATCAACGTCGACTTGCCGGAGCCGGACGGCCCGCATACGACGACGACCTCACCCTTGCTGACTTCGGTGGAGCAGCCGCTCAGAACCTGGAATGGCCCGTACCACTTCGACACGTCTTTCAGTGTAATCATCGAACTATCCTTGTGATCGCGCGTGACCTGCCGGCTCAACGCACGTGCGCCAGCGCGAGGCGCCGTTCCACATGCCGCTGGACCCGCGACATCGCGGTGCTCAGCAGCCAGTAGATCGCCGCCGCGCTCAGATACAGCGGCAGCGGCTGAAAGGTGGACGCGATGACTTCCTGCGCCGCACGCAGCATCTCGGTCACGGTGATCACGGAGACGAGCGACGTATCCTTGATCAGGCTGATCAAGGTATTGCCAAGGCTCGGCACGGCGATCCTCAAGGCCTGTGGGCAGATGACGTAGCGCAGCGTCTGCAGATGGTTGAGGCCGAGACTATGCGCGGCGCCCCATTGGCCCTGGCCGATGCCGAGAATCGCACCGCGCATGCTTTCGGAAAGATAGGCCGCGGCATTGGCGGTCAAGGCGAGAATGCCGGCGCTGGTCGGATCGAGCGAAATGCCGAGATCCGGCAGCCCGTAGTAGACGACGAAGATTTGCACGAGCAACGGCGTCCCGCGCATGAGGCTGACGTAGCCGCGCGCAATGTCTGCGATGAGCGGCTGGCCACTGATGCCCATGATCGCCACGAAGATCCCGACCAGCAAGCCGAGAACGGAGGACGCGAGCGCGAACTTCAGGGTAACGACGGCGCCCATGAGAAGAACGGGCAGCGCGTGAATGACGAGGTCGATGGGTGTCATGCGATGAAGTGCCGTGCGGGTGCGCCGCCCAGGCGGGAAGCGGGGCGGCGCGCCAGGTGATGAAGAAGAGGGTTACTGCGTGACGGGTTGCGTGACGTCAGTGCCGAACCAGTGCATGGAGATCTTTTTCAGCGTGCCGTCCTGCTTCATCGCGCTCAGGGCGCCATTGACCGCCTTTTCGAACTCGGGGTTGCCCTTCCTGAACGGAATGCCCATTTCCTGCTCGCCGCCCTTGAGAACCGAACCGGCCCGCAAGGGCAGGTTCGAGGTCTTGATGATGTACGGCAGCATGAGGCGGTCGTCGAGCGTCGCGTCGATCCGGCCTGCCGCGAGATCGCGCAGTTTCTCCGGGGCGCCCGGGTAGGTCTGCACGTTGATGCCCGAAACGGCGCGAGCCATTTGGTCATAGTTCGTGCCGAGCGTCACGCCGATCTTCTTGTCCCCGCCGAATTCCTTGAGCGAGTTGAAATCGCGCTTGTCGTTGGCGCGCTGAATCAGCTGTGCTGCCGAGAAGGTGTAGGGCTGGCTGAAATCGAGCGCCTGCTGGCGCTGCGGGGTGATGGTGACCTGGTTGACGATCACGTCGAACTTGCCGGCTTGCAGGCCGGCGAGAATGCCGCTCCACTCCGTGGGGACGAATTCCGGCTTGACGCCCAGTCTCGACGCCAGGGCCTTCGCGACATCCACGTCGAAGCCCTCGAGTTCGCCGGCCGCGTTGCGGTAGTCGAACGGCGGATAGGTTCCCTCCAGACCGACGCGGAGCACACCGTTCGATTTGACCGTGTCGAGCAGGTCATGGGCGTGGGCGGCCGCGCCCACGAAGCTGAATGCGGCCGCAATGACCGCGCTGCGCAAAAGCGGGCTGATATGGCGTTTGAACATCGTCGTCTCCTCTTTTAGGGGTGTGGTCTTCGTTCTGCTGTGTGTGATTAGTCAACTATCATACGAATCCAGACCTTCGCTGTGAATGGCCGGAATTCGTCGAGATGGCGTGCACCGATGGAATCGGGGTTAACCCAGGCTGGTTGCTATCGAGGCGCGCAGAATCTTGTGTTCCAGAATCCTACGGGGCTGAGGAGAGAATTTTTTTCCAAAGATAGGCCCGTGTAACCCCTGACATCGAGAATAAAATTCTCCCGCCATCGCGAAGATGGTAGTGGATAATATGGTTGAATTATCAACTTAGATTTGCCGGCATGCTGTTCGCCTCGCGCGGCGCACGCTGCTTGCCCAGCCATTTCGCGAGATCGGCAGCGGACATCTCCTTCGAGTAGTACCAGCCCTGGCCATACTGGACGCCCTTGCTGCGCAGCCACGTCACCTGTGCGCCCGTCTCCACACCCTCGGCGACGATTGCCAGACCCAACTCATGCGCCATCGAAATGATGTGCGGCGCGACCACGCTCGAAGCGGTATCCTGGACAATCGTATCGACGAACGACTTGTCGATTTTCAGCACATCGATCTCGAAGGACTGCAGATACGCCAGGCTCGAGTAGCCGGTCCCAAAGTCGTCGATATAGATGGGATGGCCCGCGGCCCGGAACGCCGCGATGACACCGCGCGTGGCTTCGGCGTTCATGAAGCTGCGCTCCGTCGCCTCGATGCGGATTTGCGCGGGCGCGATGCCGGTGCCTTCGAGCGACGCGGTCAGCAGGTTCAGGAAGCGCAAACTTTGCAGATCCTCGGCGCCCACGTTGATCGAGACATAAAAAGCAGGGTTTGCCGTGAGCAGTTTCCCAAGCTGCGCGATGGTCTTTTCGAGCACGAGATCGGTTAGGGGCTGAATGAGATGATTGTCTTCCGCCACGCGCACGAAGACCTCGGGCGAGATGGCGCGGCCGTTCAGTGTCCACCGCACCAGCGCTTCGACGCCTGCACACTGGTTGTCCTCTAGCCGCATGATGGGCTGGAAAACCACGTCGATCTTGCGCCGGGTGATGGCCCATTGCAGCGTCGAAGGGAACGAGAGCTGCCGCGAAACGCGCTTGTAGGCGAACCAGCCGAGCGCTGCGCCCGAGAACACGCCGATGGTCAGCCACGCGGCGAGCAGCTTGGGCCAGTCGCCCGCCACGCTGCTGCGCGGCGACTTCACCACGACGCCGAGCGGGCGTGTCGCCGAGCGGGCGACAGCGTAATTCCAGTCATCGCTGTTCACGTTGCCGTTGCGTTTCCACGCGTCGAGCATGTCGTCCGGATCCGCGCCGGCCGAGACTGCGAGGAGCCTGCCCGTCGAAATCTGGATCACGGCGATTGGGCGCCTCGCCGGATCGATGAGATCGACATAGGAGCCCGGGTCGATGGAGACGTAGTGGCCATTGCGGCCAATCTGTATGTCCTTGCGGACGTCGCTTAGCGGGCTCTTCTGCTCGAACCACACCAGGTAGCCGTCGTTGCTGCGATAGTCGGGCGGCGGGAGCGTGAGATCCTTGCCGCGCGCGTCGCCAAGCAGCGGAGAGCAGAGATAGTGCCCCTCGGCGTAGGCGCCGGCATCCTGAACATAGCGGTAGTTGTAGATGACGCGCGCGGCCCGTTCGAGGCTGGACGGCGAACAGGGTGTGCCCGCTTCCCGGTCCAGGTCGGAAAGCGCGGCGAAGGCCTGGTACGTCACGAGGTCCGTGCGCATGACCGCCTTGTCGGCGAACTCTCTGAGTTCGGCGCGATCGCGCCGCTGGACGTCCATGTCCGCGACGTAAAGACTCGTGAAAACGGGGACGAGGGTGGCGAGGCACCCGAGTGCGACCGAAGCCGAAATCAGCGTGATGCGCTTGATCATTTCGCACCCCGGAGGATGGAACGTTAGGCAACGAACCACAGACTGGACGCACAGGTGGGGCATCTCAGATGCCCGGGAGCCCGAATATCAGAGCAAAGCATACTCTTTGGCGCTTCGTTTTCAACGGGCAAGCGCGTTGGCAGCGCTTGCTCGCGTGCCGCCACGGCTGTTCTTGCCGGTAGGACCATGGTCCGATTGTCCGCGGCCTGCGCGGCCGGCATGATCTGCACGTGCTGCTCGCCAGGTTCGCTGCTCAGGGGAGCGAGAATGGGGACTCTGTCCAGGTTCGTAAAGCAAGCGTGGCTTGCCGCCGTGGTGGCGCTCGTGGCCGGCTGCGCCCAGCCGTGGCAAAGCGTCGAGCCCGGCGCCGACCAGTCCGCGTTGATCGCGCGTCTCGGGCCGCCGCGCGAAACCTATAACCTGCCGGACGGCGGCAAACGTCTCATGTGGCCGACCCAGCCAATGGGGTCGACGAACACCGTTGCCGACGTCGATGCGAGCGGCAAGGTCGTGAGCGTGCGTCAGGTCATGCAGGCGAGCGAGTTCTATCGCGCGAAAATCAACGAGTGGACACGCAACGATGTTCTGATCAATTTCGGCCGGCCCGCGGAAACGGCCTACTTTTCGCGCATGCAGCGGGAAGTCTGGTCCTACCGTTACATCGAGAACAACGTCGATTACATGATGTTTCATTTCTACTTCGATGATCAGGGCATCTTGCGGCTCACGCAGAAGACGCCCGATCCATTACGCGACCGGAACCTGAGGCGCGGGTTCTAGACCAGGTTCCGTTCAGAGGCTTGCGCCTCACGGAGGCGCGTATGCGTAACGCGCGGCATTCGACGACCCTGCACCGCCTCGCGCGTGCGTGGCTATTGGCTGCGCTGCTCGTGCCGCCCGGCGTCTTGCGGGCCATGGAGTTCAAGATCTACTACCAACCCGATCTAAAACTGAACATGGTGATCGGGAAGGGAAAGATTCAGAGTGGCGATGCCGAAAAGTTTCTGGCGGCCGCCAAACTCGCCGGCCGTGATCGCGAAGGACTCGTTCCCCTGGTCCTGGATAGCCCTGGCGGAAATGTCGAAGCGGCGTTTCGCGTGGTGGACGCCATGGACCGGGTCAGGGTCTATACGATCGTTGCGGACGACGCGAGGTGCGCGTCCGCATGCGCCTCGATCCTGTTCGCCTCTGGGGAGCGCAGAAGTGTCATGGGCACGGGACAGCTTGGCTTTCACAGTTGTTATCGGCGCGCTGGCAGCACCTATGCCGAGGACTCGCTCTGCAACGAAATCATCGCGGCGAACGCCATGCAACGGGGTGTGAGCCACGCCGGCATCAATCGCTTCGTCGAGCAATATGGCGCGTCGGACATGGCGTGGGTCGGACGCAGTGTCGCGTGCACCTTGCTTCACGGGCTTTGCCGGCCAGGGCTGCTCGAAGCACAGCCCGCAACGAAAGCGGCGCTGGCGCAAAGCTTCAATTGCAGCGAACTCATCTCTGCTCAGGCACAACTGGTTTGCGGAGATTCGGAGCTTGCCAGCATCGATAAAACCATGGCCGAACTCTTTAACCAGAAGCTGAAGGTCTCGAGCAACAAAGACCGGCTAAGGGCAGAGCAACGGGCATGGCTTCGAACCTCACGCAATGCGTGCGGCGACAAGGCGTGCCTGTTGAAAAGCTATCAGCTGCGCGTGGCAGAACTGAAGCGACGTGGTTAGTGGCAACTAGTGGCAATACAGGTCGTTTTCCGCATTGAACATGTCGAACGCGAGGCTGATCGCCTGATCTTTGCGCACGGTCGCCAGCCACCGGCTGCGTCGCCACGCCATCACGGTGTCGCCGACGAAGACGGTGCTTGCCGTGTCGCCCGCGCGCGTGGCGACGAACGCGGCCTGCGCAGCGATCGTTCCGGGTAGCGGGCGATAGTAGGACCAGTCTGCCTGCTTGAGCAGCGCCTCGATCACGAACTCGTCGTCGACCAGCGCGGCGCAATCGCCTGCCTGGAACGCCAGCAGGGCATCGAGCGGCCGGTCGAAATCGTGCACGCCCGCGTGGTATTCGCGCGCCGCGCGCTGTGCATAAGGGTTGCCTCGCGATGCGCAAATCGCGCGGCCGCGCAGGTCGCGCCATGTCCGCACAGCGCCATGGCCCAGCACGAGCGCCATGCCACGGCCGCTCGAATACGAAGCCGCTGCGAACGCAACCCGCGCGTCGGGCGAGAAGCCCAGGCCGGCGATGGCGGCATCGGCTCTGCCCGACTGCAGGGCGGCGCGCGCGGCGGCCGGCTCGGCCAGCAGGAACTGCACGGGCAGTCCCGCGCGGCGAGCGAGATCCGAAGCGAGCGCCGCCGCGAACGGATCGGGCGCGCGCAGCGCGCGGTTGACTTTCCCGACGTAAAGCGTGGGCGCGGGGCGCGGGGGCACCGCCACGATCAGCACGCCGCGCGCTGCTGCGGCGGCGAAAGGCCGGTCGCTGTCGGGAAGGGCGCGTGGCAAGTCGCCGTTCAGCGCCCACGCGAGCAGGGCGACTAATGCAAGCGATGCGAGCGTGGCCGTTCGCGCGGTGGCCGGCCACGGCCAGCGCCGCGGAACTGGCGACACTTCGAGTCGAGCGTTCCTAGCCATTCTGCGCGAGCCCGACGCGCCAGCGCAGCAGTTGCCGTTCGAGTATCGACAGGCTTTGATTGATCAGTAAGCCAAAGATGGCGAGTAGTACGATGCCCGCGTACATGTCGGGAATCTGAAACGTCTCCTGCGAATTGAGCGTATAGAAGCCGAGCCCCGAACGCGCCCCGATCATTTCCGCCGCCACCAGCGCCGTAATGCTGTACGCGCCCGCCAGACGCACGCCCGTGAGGATCTGCGGCAGGGCAGCCGGCAGCACGACCTTCGTCGCGATGAAGCGCTGCGAGGCGCCCATCGAGCGCGCGCAGTCGATCAGCACGCGCTCGACCTGCTTCACGCCCGCGATGGTGTTGAGCAGGACCGGCCAGAACGCGGCCCACACGACAATGGCGATCTTCGACGACTCGCCGATGCCGAGAAACAGCATGAACACCGGAAAGAGCGCGAAGGCCGACACCTGCCGCAGCAACTGAAAGACGGGATCGACGATGCGCTCGACGCGCCGGAACCATCCCAGCACGAAGCCGCTGACGATGCCGCCCGCCACGGCGAGCAGCAAGCCGCTAATGGAGCGCACGGCGCTCGCGCCGATATGGGTCCACGCGTCGCCGTTTTCGAAGAGCCGCGCGATGGCGAGGGCGACCTGTGAAGGCGGGCTCAGGTAAGCCGCGTTGACCACGCCGAGCCGGGGCAGCAACTCCCACAACAGCAGGAAGGCGACGAGCGCGATGGAGCGCTCCACGCCTACGTAGAGGTGCGCGAAAGATGAAGCGGCACGCATGCGCCGCAGGCTGCGAGAGGATTCGCGGACCGCGCCCGGGTTGGACATCGAGTCAGACATCGAATCGGACATAATCGGCTCCCGTCAACGCATGGGTTTGCGGCTGCGCGTCGAGCCGCGTGTCGAGTTCCGTGCTGAGGCTCGCCCATGCGCGCTGCCGCAGCGCGACGAACGCCGCCGAGTGACGCAGCGCGGCGTCACGCGGGCGCGGCAGATCGACGTCGATGATCTCTTTCACGCGGCCGGGGCCACGGCCGAGAACGGCGATGCGATCGGAGAGAAAGATCGCCTCATCGATGCTGTGCGTGACGAACACGACGGTCGTGGCGCTTTGCTCCCAGATCGCGAGCAATTCCTGCTGAAGCAACTCGCGCGTCTGCGCGTCGAGCGCGCCGAACGGTTCGTCCATCAGCAGAATCTCGGGGCCATAAGCGAGCGCGCGCGCGATGGCGACGCGCTGGCGCATGCCGCCGGAAAGCTGATGCGGATAGTGATCCGCAAACTCCAGCAGGCCCACGAGGCGCAAAAAGCGTTCGGCCTCGCTGCGCCGCGCGGCGCGCTTCATGCCGCGAATTTCGAGTCCGGCTTCCACGTTCTTGCGGACCGTGCGCCACGGAAAGAGCGCGTAGCCCTGAAACACGAAGCCGAGCTTTTGCCGCACGGCGCTCACGGGGGCGCCGTCCACGCGGATATCGCCCGAGGTTGGCGGCGTGAGGCCGGCGAGCACGTTGAGGAAAGTCGACTTGCCGCAGCCGCTCGGGCCCAGAAGCGCCATGAATTCGCCCTCGTGCACGGCGAGATCGAAGCGCTTGAGGACCGTATGGTGCGTGTCCGTTTGGGCGTTGCCATAGGTGAGCGAGAGATCGTGCGCGACGATCTTCTCGCGTAGCGCAGTCGCCGCGCTCACGAGCGTGTTCCGTTCGGCAAGGTCGCCGCGCTGGCCTGGGCCTCGTGCTTCGCGAACTCATTGAAGTCGTTCGTGTAGACATCCTTGACGTTGACCTTGCCTTTCGGAATCTTGCCGGCCTGCTCGAGGATATCGATGTAGTACTGGATGGGCGGCTCCGTGACCACGAGGTCCTTCACGTAGGCATAGCGCTCCACGAGCCGAACGTCGATGCCGAGCCGCTCGGCCGTCAGCTTGCGCGCTTCGTCGGGATGCGCATTGACCCAGTTGCCCGCCTTCGCGATGGCCGTGACGAAGTCGCGCACCGCCTGCGGGTGGGCGCGGGCGAACGCGCCGTTCACACTATAGGGCGCCATGCCGCCAAGGCCGTGATCCTCGTCCCAGTCGCTCCATAGCTTGCGCAGTTGCGGATCGGCTTCCGCCGAGCCGGAAAAGGGCGGATGAATGATCGCGACGTCCACGTTCTTCGTGACGAGCGCCTGCTCGGACTGATTGTCGGGCACGACGAGCCAGTTCACCTTCGAGACATCCACGCCGTGCTGCGCCAGATACTTTTTGGTGACGAACTCCGCGCACGCGCCGAAGCTGTTGAACGCCACGGTTTTGCCCTCGAAGTCCTTCGGCCCGCGAATGCCCGAATCCTTGCGCACGAAATACTTCATGTGCGGCGCGTCGGGCAGCGTTTCACCGCCTGCCGAAACGACCTTGATATCGGCGCCGCTGGCGATCGCGGAGATGACGAGCGGCACCATGCGCGTGCCGAAATCGATATCGCCGGTACCCACGAGCGGAATGATCTGCGGCGCGGAAATCTTGCCGACATATTTGGGCCGCGTGCTCGTGTGGTCGAAATAGCCGAGCTTGTCGGCGAGATAGACCAGGTCGAACGCGGGATTGTCGGGGTACTTGAAGTAGGTGATTGCCTGCTGCGCCGACGCGTGTTGGGTCGTGACAGACGCGTCTTGCGCCTGCTCCGCATGCGGTTTGCAACCACTTTGGAGTATCAGGGCGGCAGCGGCGTACGCGGCAAGCAGAACGGTTCCGGCGGAGCGCCGACGGAGGGGGAACGCCTTCATGAGCGGAGACTCGGCAACGAGCAGGTAGGTAAGTGAATTGACGATGCTCGATGATTGTCGATCTGCAACGATTTCAGGCAAACCAACGAATTATGATTTGCTTAGTTGTTCGTATCGACAATGCGTCAATCCGGCTACTTCTGCTGTTGCTTCGAAATATCCGTTGCGGCTGCTTTGGTCCGGCTTTTCGTGTTGATCGAGTGCGAAAAGGGGCGGGCTGCACGTCACGCCCTTTTCATACGCTCAAGGCAGCGAGATCGTCAGATTCGCCGATTGCGGCCCGAGCTTGATGAGTTGCGTATACGGCGCGAGCATGTGCACCGTGTTGTCGCGCAGCCAGGTGCTGAGGCCGAGCCACGCGAGCAGACCCGCCAGCGCGAACACCGCGCCGATCGACCACAGCGGCACCTCGCGCTTGAGACGGTGCGCAACCTGGTCGGGCAGCGGCCAATGCGGCGCGAAGGCCGCGCGCTTGCCCTTGATATGCGCGATCTCGTCGCCCAGGCGCGCCGTGAGATAGGCGAGCTTTTCCGGCCCTTCGAGAATGTACTTGCCCTGGAAGCCGAGCAGCAGGCACATATGAAAGACCTCGAGCGACTGCAGCCGCGGTGCGCCCTGCGCGCGGCAGTCCTCGAGATACTGGAAGAACTTTTCGCCCGCGAGCTGCTCGCCGAACAGCGCGAGCTGCAAGGGGCGACGTTCCCACTCGGCGCGAATGCGGAACGACGACGCCAGCACCGATTCGTCGAGCGCGGCGCAGAACGCGAACTTGGCCGCGTACACGTCTTCGGCCGCGACGTTCAGCTTCTTCGCGCCGCGCTCGAAATCGCCTAGAAACTGCTGCACGCGCGCGCCGAATTCGCTTGCGTCGCCGGGCTCGCGGCCGTTCTTCAACAGGAACAGCATGAAGAAGCCGTCGTAGAGCAGATCGAGCAGCGAGCGCACCTGGTAGGCGGGTTCGGTTGCGGCCGCGGCGTGATTCACGGCCGGTGCCGCGTCGCCGAAAAGGGAAGGGGCATTGCTCATGACGTCACCGCGATGAGTTCGAGTTTGAGATCGTTGATGCCCGAGGGCGCGTAGACCATGGCCGACTGCGACTGGATCATGCGCTCATAGAGCGCACTGCGCGCCTCGAAGGCGAAATAGCACGCGCCGGGCCGCACGGGAATGGCGGGCGGCACCTGGGGCGTGTAGACGAGCCGCACGCCCGGCATGGCCGAGAGCACGAGCTTGTCGACGTCGTCGGGCGCGCCGACCTTGAAGCGCGCCGGCACCGCCTCGACGAGATCGACGGCGGGCATGTCCGCCGAGACGGCGAGGTAGAACGTGGTCTTGTCGTCGATCTTGCCCGAATCGAGCCGGCCGATATGGAACGACGGGCGCACTTCTTCGAGCGCAATGGCGAAGTATTGCGTGGAGATCACCGTTTCGAGCAGGTCGCGCAGAATCGCATCGAGGCGCGCAAAGCCGGGGCCGGGATCGTCGTGGCGGTACGCGGGCAGGTCGGCCAGCGCGTAGCCCTTGGAGAACGTCATGAGCTGCCCCGCGAGGCGCAGCAGCTCGTGAAAGAGCCGCTCGGGGGGAAGCGCCGCATGCTGATAGAGATGCGCGAGCGTGGCGAACGCGCCGCTCGCCGTATGCAGCAGCCAGAACGAGGCGATGTCGCCCGAACGGAACTCGATGATGTTCTTGGTCGGCTCGCGATGAAAGCCATAGAGCGCATTGACCTTGGCCTGCAACGCGTCGATGAGGCGGCGCAGCCGCTGGTGCAGTAGCGGCGACGCTTCGATGGCGAGACTCGGCGGCACGAAGCTTTCGTCGACCTCGAATCCCGAAGTCGCGGTGCGCCGCACGCGCGCGACGGGCACCGAGAGCAACTGGTCGCGCGGCTCGCTGTGCGCGATCAGCTTCACGTTCGTTTTCAGGAACGTCACGTCGGCCTGTGCCGCGTCCGTGTAGTGATCGGCGACGCTCGCCTGCTCGCTCACGTAGCGCGTGACGAAGCCGTCGTTGCGATCCGGCGCGTAGTTCGTGCCGGTTTCGCGCATCTGGTGCAGCGCCAGGTAGAACGTGAATTCGTTGATGCCCTCGGGCAGCGTGTCGAGTGCCACGGGCGGAGGCAGGTCGTCGGCCTGCGGCGCGCTGTAGAGCGTGCCGTCCGGAAACACGAGCGCAAGCTCGCTCATGCGCAGCATGTTGCTGCCCAGTGCGTCGTGGTCGAGCCGCGCGGTGCGCACACCCCAGTTGTACGGCGCAATGGCCTGGATCGATTCGAAGAGGCGCGCTTCGTGGTAGGCGTCCTGCCGCTGGAAGTGCTGAGGCCTCAGGAACAGGCCTTCTCCCCAAAGCACTTTCGAGGAATAACTCATGTTAAATCGGCTATATGCGTGATTCGGCCCGTGCCGCTCGCGCCGGCGATCGGCGGACTGAAATTGTTAAATATCCCGCGTGCTCGTTACTCTGCCCGGTGCTTTGTCCTTTATTCACCCGCAAGTTACCGACGAAAGCAGATTCAAGTGCTGCGGCGGTAATCCCTGGTCCGGCGAGATCACCGTGCCGCTCGTGACGGTCATTGCGCAGTTATGCAGGCCGACCATTATGCCGGATTTTTCGGATTTCGCAGGATCGAAGGCGAACTTCCAACGCTGCATGGCCGGATCGCGGAATAGCGCGACGATGCCGAATGCCTGCGCCTCGCGTGAAACCTTTTCGGTGGCGTTATATCGCTGGCCGGGAATGAGCGTCACTTCACGCACGCCGAGCAGGTCGGCGCCCAGCGCACTCTTTTCCTTTGCCGGGTCGGTGAACGTATCGAACGACGCCTGCTGGAACGAGGTCGGGTCCTTCAGTACATAGAGCCGCACGACGAGCGCCAGCGGCTTGTGGTCGGTCGCCGCGTTGAGGTTTTGCGCCGCCAGTAGCGTGATACCGAGGTCGCGCGGGGGTTTCTGGCTGTCCGGCACGTCGGGCTTGCCGATGCCCGCGAGCTGCAAGGCCGCCGACGCCGCACTGCCGAGCGCCGGCACGGCCGCCGCGCAGCCGGCGAGTTGCGCCGTGACCATGAGGATCGATGCGAAACGAATAAGACGCGCATTCATTATTTGTTGGCCAGGCGAGAATGCCCGGGGTCCGTTAAGTGGTGATATGCGATTCGAATAATGCTATCCGCATAAAGGTGCATTTAACCCCGCGTGGCGCCGATAAGCGGCTGATTATGTGAAGCGGCAAACTTTTCCGGCTCGCTCGTGTTTTCAATTGCACGAGTGAGAAATTCTTTCCTGTGTGAATTTCTTGTGGCAGTAAACCCCGCGGCAAAGAAGCTATTTAGTGTCGGCGCATTACATTAAGAAGTTGAATTATCAAAATTTGGGCTGTACTATACCCGCGCGCTAGAGCTAAAGCAAAACTCTAGTTCCCTCCCATCGAATTAATAACTACACGTTGGTGAAAGAATGATAAACCGGGTCATTTCAAGGCTCTCCGGGGTGGTGCTGGCATGCGGGGTAATCGCGGGCTGCGCTACGCAGGACCATAATCTCGCGGCATCGCCAGACGCATTCAACAAGGCGCTAGCCGACGCCGATACCGCGGCGAAGGGCGGCGATCAGGATCGCGCGATCGCGCTTTACCAGAAACTCGCCGCGGCGGATCCCACGCGCGAAGAGCCGTGGTCGCGCATCGCACAGATCCAGTTCCAGCAGCAACACTATGGACAGGCCATCGTGGCGGCGCAGGAAGCGCTGCAGCGCGATCAAACCGACCGTGCGGCGAAGAGCGTGCTGGCCGTGGCCGGCCTGCGGGTCGCGACGCAGTCGCTCGGCGAACTGCGCCAGGATGCCTCGCTGCAGGGCGACGCGAAGTCCGATGCGCAGGCGCTCGCGAAGCAGTTGCGCGACACGCTCGGCGAGGATTCGCTGTTCCCGCCCGAGCAGGCGGAAAAGCCCGCGCCCAAGAAGCGCCGCATCGTGCGCCACGTGCAGAAGCCGGCGGCGAAGCCCGTTGAAACGGCCGAGGCCGCGCCGGCTGCACCCGCCGCCCCCCCCGCTGTGGCTCCCGCGCCCGACAAAGCGGCGCCGGCCAAAGCGGCGGCAAGCGGTGGCGCGTCCGATCCGTTCAGCGCACTGCGCTGAACCGCGTGGCGGTGAATTGCTGACAACAGGTCTTGAACGACTCGAACAGGGGAGCCCTCGATGGCCAGGAAAGAAAGTATTCAGAAGCGCTTGCAGAAAGTGCGGCCGCCGCGCGTCCAGTTGACGTACGAAGTCGAGCTCGGCGACGCCATTGAGGTGAAGGAGCTGCCGTTCGTAGTCGGCGTGATGGGCGATCTCGCGGGCCAGTCGGAAGTCGAACAGCCGCGGCTGCGCGACCGCAAGTTCGTCAATATCGACCGCGACAATTTCGACGACGTCATGAAGGGCATCGAGCCGCGCGCGGCCTTCCAGGTCGAGAACCGCTTGAGCGAGGCGGGCGGCAAGTTCGCCGTGGACTTGCGCTTCCGTTCGATGGCCGACTTCAATCCCGACGAAGTCGTCGCGCAGGTCGAGCCGCTGCGCCGCCTGCTCGAGGCGCGCTCGAAGCTCGCGGACCTGCGCAACAAGCTCGCCGGCAACGACAAGCTCGAAGACCTGCTGAGCGAGGTGCTGGCCAATACGCAGCAGTTGCAGGCGCTCGCGGGCAACACGGGTGGCGCCGGCGAAGCGGAGCGTGGCGAGCGCAACGAATCCAGTGACGGCAACGGTCAATAAGCGCCAGGGGAGATCGACATGAATCAGCAGACTGGCGCAGTTCGCGCACCGGCCCTGGAACAAGCTCAGGCCGCGCCCTCGTTGCTCGACGAGATCGTCGAAAAGAGCAAGGTGGCCAAATCCGAATCCGAGCACGCGCGCGCGAAAGACCTCATCGGCGAGCTCGTGCATCAGGTGCTGGACGGCACCGTGATCGTCTCGAACAATCTATCCGCGACGATCGATGCCCGCGTGGCCGAACTCGACCGCCTGATCTCGGCCCAGTTGAGCGCCGTGATGCACGCGCCCGAATTTCAGGGGCTGGAAGGCACCTGGCGCGGCCTCGAGTATCTGTGCAAGGAAAGCAATACCGGCTCGACCATCAAGATCAAGGCGCTGCACGCGCCCAAGCGCGACATCGTGCGCGACTTCAAGACCGCCGTCGAATTCGACCAGAGCGCGCTCTTCAAGAAGATCTACGAAGAAGAGTTCGGCACGTTCGGCGGCGCGCCGTTCGGTGCGCTGATCGGCGACTATGAAGTGACGCGCCAGCCCGAAGACATGTATTTCATCGAGCAGATGTCGCACGTCGCGGCGGCGGCGCATGCGCCGTTCGTCGCGTCGGCGTCGCCGGAACTGCTGGGACTCGAGTCGTTCGCCGACCTCGGCAAGCCGCGCGATCTCGGCAAGGTGTTCGACACCGTCGAATACACGAAGTGGAAGTCGTTTCGCGACGCGGAAGATTCGCGCTACGTGGGTCTCACGCTGCCACGCTTTCTCGGCCGCCTGCCGTTCAACCCGAAGGACGGCGCGACGGCGGAAGGCTTCAATTTCGTCGAAGACGTGGACGGCACCGATCACGCCAAATACCTGTGGTGCAACGCGGCCTGGGCCTTTGCGGCGCGCCTGACCGCGGCGTTCGACGACTTCGGCTGGTGCGCGGCGATTCGCGGCGTGGAAGGCGGCGGCCTCGTGGAAGACCTGCCCACGCACACGTTCAAGACCGACGACGGCGAGATCGCGCTGAAATGCCCGACCGAAATCGCCATCACCGACCGGCGCGAAAAGGAACTGAGCGACCTCGGCTTCATTCCGCTCGTCCATTGCAAGAACTCGGACTACGCTGCGTTCTTTGCCGCACAGTCGGTGCAGAAGCCCAAAAAATATAGTACCGACAACGCGAACGCGAATGCCGTGCTTTCGGCGCAGCTGCAGTACATCTTTTCGGTGTCGCGCGTGGCGCACTATCTGAAGGCGATGATGCGCGACAAGATCGGCAGCTTCGCGTCCGCGCAGAACGTCGAAGTGTTCCTGAACCGCTGGATTTCGCAGTACGTGCTGCTCGACGACAACGCCTCGCAGGAGCAAAAGGCGCAGTTTCCGTTGCGCGAGGCATCGATCCAGGTCAGCGAGATTCCGGGCAAGCCGGGTTCGTACCGGTCGGTCGCGTTCCTGCGGCCGCACTTCCAGCTCGACGAATTGTCGATTTCGCTGCGGCTCGTGGCGGATCTGCCGAAACCGGCTAATTCGTAAAGCCGCGCAAGCGTGTGAATGAGTTGAGCCGGAGCGGTCCGCCGTTGATCCGCGGATCGTTCCGGGAAGCAACCCGAGGAATCGCCCTCGGGCCCGCGTTAGCAAACTACCGTAAACCACCACTCTGGGGAGTCGAGGCGTTATGAAGGACATCTATCTAAAATTCGGCAATCCGGCCATCAAGGGCGAGTCGCAGGACAAGGATCATGCCGGCTGGATCGAAATCGATTCGTGGAATCACTCGATTCTGCAGCCGCGTTCGGCAACGGCCTCGACGGCGGGCGGTCACACGGTCGAGCGTTGCGAGCATGCCGACATGCGCTTCCTGAAGGACATCGACGTCGTGAGCCCGTTGCTCTATCAGCACGCTTCGGGTGGTACGACTTTCGACGAAGTCACGATCGACTTCATGCGCTCGGACGGCGAGGGCAACCGCATCAAGTACCTCGAAATCAAGCTCAAGTACGTGATCATTTCCAGCATCACGCCGGAAGTGATCGGCGAAGGGCTGCCCACGGAGCAGTTCTCGCTGAAGTATGCAGCCGTGCAGTGGAAGTACACGCAGCAGAAGATCGGCGGCAACCAGGGCGGCAATGCGCAAGGCGCATGGAGCCTCACGAAGAACGACAAGACCTACGCGGTCTGACGCGGCGCGCGCAGGCGGCGCGCGCGATCGCGTGCACTTCCTGCGCCCCTTTCATCTGGCTGACCGACTCTATTTGAACCGATGAAGCGTTTCGAGCCAGGACTGCTCGACAAGCTCTTCGACGACGATCCGCATTCGCCGGCACCGGCGGCAGTGCGGCAGTTTTCAATCGAAGAGCTCAAGGGGACTGTTGCGCGCGATCTGGAGTCGATCCTGAACTCGCGCATCGCGTTCACCGAGCACGAACTCGCGATGTTGCCCGAGTGCCGCCGTTCGATCCTGACCTACGGGCTGAACGATTTTGCGGGCTTGAGCCTGGCGAGCCATTACGATCGCGCGTTCATCTGCAAGTCGATCCAGCAGGCGATCGAGCGGCACGAACCGCGTTTGCAGCGCGTGACGGTGACGCTCGAACTGAACGAGCGCTCGACCAACGCGCTGTACTTTGCGATTCAGGCGTTGCTGGTGGTGCATCCGGCGCAAGAGCCGGTGAGTTTCGACGCGATGTTGCAGCCCTCGACGCTGCAGTACTCGGTCACGCGCGCACGCGCAAAAGCATGACGCGGCCGCGACCGGCGGCGCGCGACATGGCATGACACAAAGGTAGTTTTGGGGGCGGGAGCGTACCGATGGAAGAGCTGTTGCCGTATTACGAGCGCGAACTGTCGTTCCTGCGGCGTTATTCGCGTGAATTCGCCCAGCGCTACCCGAAGATCGCGGCCCGCCTCGCGATGACGGGGGAGCACTGCGAAGACCCGCACGTCGAGCGGATGATCGAGTCGTTCGCGTTGCTTGGCGCGCGCATCAACAAGCGGCTCGACGACGATTACCCGGAGTTCACCGAGGCGCTGCTCGAGGTGCTGTACCCGCACTATCTGCGCCCGTTCCCCTCGTGCTCTGTCGCCCAGTTCGGCGCTGCGGGCGCGCTTGGCAATCTCACCGAGCCGGCCGTGATCGAACGCGGCACGGAACTGAAGTCGCGGCCGATCCGCGGCGTGCAATGCCGCTTTCGCACCGCTTACGACGTGACGCTCGCGCCGATTCGCATTTCGGAGGCACGTTACGTGCCGGCGGCGATCGCACCGAGCGCGACCGTGCTCCCGCCGAATGCAACGGGCGTCCTGTCGATCACGTTCGAATCGACGTCGCCGCAGTTCGACCTCTCGGCGTGGAGAAGCGGCGGGCTGCGCACTTACCTGCACGGCGAGCAGTCGTTCACCGCGACGCTCGGCGTCTGCCTGTTCGTGCACGCGATCGCCGCTTACGCCGAGCCCGAACGCAATGGCCGCTGGCGCGCGCTCTCCGCGCTGCCGTTCGCGCAGGCCGGCTTCGACGTGGCTGACGCGCTGATCGACTATCCCGCGAAATCACACCCCGCGTACCGCCTGCTCACGGAGTATTTCGCGTTTCCGGACAAGTTCGATTTCGTCGACTTCGACCTCGCGGCAATGACCGCCGCGGCGGGCCGCTGCCAGCGGCTCACGCTTCATATCGTGCTCAAGGACGTGCGCGGCGACTCGCACGTGGCGCGCTTGCTCGACGCACTCGCGGCGCACCACCTGCGCCTGTTCTGCACGCCCGTGGTGAACCTCTTCAAGCAGCATGGCGAGCCGATTCGGCTCGATCATCAGGCGGTCTCGTATCCCGTTGTGGCAGAGGGGCGGCGCGCATTCGCCTATGAGGTCTATTCGATCGACTCCGTGCAACTGGTGCGGCAACGCGCGCACGAAGAAACGGTCGTCGAGTTCCGGCCTTTCTATTCGCTGCGGCACGGCGAATCGATGCGGGCCGGCCACTACTGGTTCGCCCGACGCGACGAAGCCGTCGCGCAAAAGAGCCCGGGCTACGAAACCGAAATCTCGATCGTCGATATCGACTTCGAAGTCGATACCGAGCAAAACGAAACCTTGAGCCTCGAGCTGACCTGTACCAACCGCGACTTGCCTGCAGCGCTTGCGACGGGACTCGAAGGCGGCGATCTGTTTCTCGAGGGCGGCGCGATTGCGAGCAGCATCGCGCTCTTGATGCGGCCCACGCCGTGCGTGCGCTTCGAGCGCCGCCAGGCCGCGCACTGGCGGCTCATTTCGCATCTCGCGCTCAACCACGTCTCGCTCGTGAACCACGGCGCCACCACGCTCAAGGAAATGCTCGCGCTGTATGACCTGCGGCGCACGGCGGTGTCGGCGCGGCACATGGACGGCATCGTCGACGTCGAGCAGCGCGCCGCCGTGCAATGGCTACCCGGCAAGCCGTTCGCGACTTTCGTGCGCGGCATCGAGATCCGCCTGACCGTCGACGAGGACCACTTCGTCGGCACGAGCCTCGGAACGTTCGTACGCGTCATCGACGTGTTTTTCGGGCTCTACGTGCATATCAACAGCTTCGTGCAACTGGTCGTCGTCTCGCGGCGCACCGGCGAGGAGATCATGCGATGCAGTCCCCGCAGCGGCGAATCGATTCTGGCGTAATCGAGCGGCTGCTCGAAGAGCCGCACCGCTTTGGTTTTTTCCAGGCGGTGCGCCTGCTCGAACGCTGGTTCGTCGACAAGGCCGGCGCGCGGCAGCGCGACGTGCTCCCGCAGCGTATCGGCTTTCGCAACACGCTGTCGCTCGCGTTTCCGGCCAGCGAAATCGCGGGCGCCGTGTCGTATGACGCGGCTGGCGCGCCACTGGCCGATGCCGGCCAGCGCGCGGCCGCGCTCGAAGCGGGCGAACTCGAACGCGTGGATCTCACGCCCGCGTTCTTCGGGCTGCTGGGCGCGCAAGGCGCGCTGCCGCTGAACTATACAGAGCAGATCGTCGCGCGGGAGCAATTGCGGCGCGACCGCGCGGCGCGCGAGTTTTTCGACGTGTTCTCGAACCGCGCCACGGCGCTGTTCTATTCGGCGTGGAAGAAGTACCGACTGCCGTTGCACTACGAACTCGATCGCGACGAACGCTATCTGCCGCTGCTGCTCGCGCTTGCGGGCGTGGCCAACGATGCATCGCGCGAGAGCCTGCAGGACGGCGGCGGCGCGCTCTTCGACGAGGCGATCGCGGGTCATGCCGTGGCCGCGCGTCATCAACCGGTTTCCGCCGCGTATCTGCGCCAGACGCTCTCCGACTATTTCGGCGTGCCCGTGCAGGTCGAGCAGTTCGTGGGCAAGTGGTACGACGTGCCGCCCGATCAGCTTTCCATGCTCGGCCAGCGCAACGTGATGCTCGGTGCAACGGCGCTTGCGGGCGAGCGCGTCTGGCAGCGCGACATGCGTGCGCGCCTCGTGATCGGGCCGCTTTCGAAGGCCGACTATGAGGCCTTTCTGCCGGGCGCGGAACACGCGCTCGCGCTCGAACGCATGCTCACGCTGCTCGCGCGCGTGACGCTCGAATACGAGGTGCTGCTGGTGCTGCGCCGCGAGGAAGTCGGGCCAAGCCGCCTGGGCGCCGGCGCGCGTCTGGGCTGGGATGCCTTCCTTTGTACGCACGAAGCCGACCGCGACCGCCGCGACGCGCGCTACGAACTGCACGTCATTCATTGAACACACGAGACCCGAGGCCGGACCGGACGACATGAGCACGCCCCTGAAAACCCTGATCGCGAAGCTGAACACGACTTGCCGGCTGGCTACCGAGCGTGCGGCCAGTGTGTGCCTGTCGCGCGGGCACTACGAAGTGGACCTCGAGCACGTGCTGCTCGCGCTGCTCGAAGAACCGGCCAGCGACCTCGCATGCGTGCTGCGTGCGTCGCGCGTCGATGCGCATGCGCTGCGTGAGGATCTGGAGCGCGAACTGCAACGCCTCAAGACGGGCAATACGCGCACGCCGGTGTTCTCGCCGCATTTGATCGCGCTGTTCGAGCAGGCCTGGCTGATTGCGTCGCTCGACTCGCAGATCGGGCGCATCCGTTCCGGTCATCTGTTGCTCGCGCTGTTGAGCGTGCCAGATCTCGCGCAGTTCGCGCAGCGCATGTCGGCGCGTTTCGCAGAGATTCCCGTCGCCGAACTCAAGCATCGCTTTGATGAAGTGACGGAGGGCTCGGTCGAGATCGAGCCGATCGAAGGCGCGGCAGAAGCCGGTAGTGAAGTCGCGAGCACAACGAGTGTGGCCGCATCGAAAACTCCCGCGCTTGACACCTACACGACCGACCTGACTCAGCGTGCACGCGAAGGGCTTGTCGACCCGGTGATCGGGCGCGAAGCGGAAATCCGCCAGACAATCGACATCCTGATGCGCCGCCGCCAGAACAACCCGATCCTCACCGGTGAGCCGGGCGTGGGCAAGACGGCCGTGGTGGAGGGGCTCGCGCTGCGAATCGCCGCGGACGATGTGCCAGAGGCGTTGAACGGTGTTGTGCTGCGCGTGCTGGACATGGGACTTCTGCAGGCTGGCGCGAGCGTGAAGGGCGAGTTCGAGAACCGCCTGAAAAGCGTAATCGACGAGGTGAAAAAGAGTGCACAGCCCATCGTGCTCTTCATCGACGAGGCGCATACCATCATCGGCGCAGGCGGTCAGGCGGGCCAGAACGATGCGGCGAACCTGCTCAAGCCGGCGCTCGCGCGTGGCGAGCTGCGCACCATCGCCGCGACGACGTGGAGCGAGTACAAACGCTACTTCGAGAAAGATGCGGCTTTGGCGCGGCGTTTTCAGGTGGTCAAGATCGAGGAGCCCGACGAAACGCTTGCGGCGGCGATGCTGCGCGGTATGGTGGGGCTCATGGAGCGCCACTTCGACGTGCGCATTCTCGACGAGGCGATTACCGAAGCCGTGCGGCTTTCGCATCGGTATATCAGCGCGCGGCAACTGCCCGACAAGGCCGTGAGCGTGCTCGATACCGCGTGCGCCAGGGTCGCGCTCGCGCAGGGCGCTACGCCTGGCGCGATCGATGACGGCAAGAAGCGCATCGAACGTATCGAAGCGGAGATCGCCTCGCTCGAGCGGGAAACCGTGCATGGCGCCGAGCATGAGGAGCGCCTCGTGGCGCTGCGCGAGGCGCGCGACGCTGCCGCTCGCGAACTGGCAGAAGGCGAGGCGCGCCACGCCGAGGAGCGCGAACTCGTGGCGCAGATCACGAAACTGCGCGGCCAGATCGATGCGGCGCGCGAAGACAGTACGTCATCCGAACGAATGCGCGAAGCCTATCCCGCGCGCGAATCGTTGCCGCCGCTCATCGCGCGCCTGCACGCGCTGCAGCAGAACGCGCCGATGGTGCCGTTGCAGGTCGATGCGCACGTGGTGGCGGAAATCGTTGCTTCATGGACCGGTATTCCGCTGGGCCGCATGGTGAAGGACGAGATCCAGACCATGCTGAATCTTCAACCGCTGCTGGCCGAGCGCGTGATCGGCCAGGATCACGCACTCGAAGCGATCGCGCAGCGCGTGCGCACGGCGGGCGCGAACCTGGAGGACCCGAACAAGCCGCGCGGCGTCTTCATGTTCGTGGGACCGTCCGGCGTGGGCAAGACGGAGACGGCACTCGCATTGGCGGACATTCTCTACGGCGGCGAGCGCAAGCTCATCACCATCAACATGAGCGAGTATCAGGAGGCGCACAGCGTATCGGGCCTGAAGGGCTCGCCGCCCGGCTATGTGGGCTATGGCGAGGGTGGTGTGCTGACCGAGGCCGTGCGCCGGAACCCGTATTCGGTCGTACTGCTCGACGAAGTGGAAAAGGCCCATCCCGACGTGCTGGAAATGTTCTTCCAGGTTTTCGACAAAGGCACGATGGACGACGCCGAGGGCCGTGCGATCGACTTTCGCAACACGCTCATCATCCTCACATCGAATGTGGGCTCGACTGCGGTCATGCAGGCCTGCCTGAACAAGTCCGCTGAAGAGCTGCCTGACGCTGAGGCGCTGGCAGAGCTGCTGCGCCCGCAACTGTACAAGTCGTTCAAACCTGCTTTCCTCGGCCGCATGAAAGTCGTGCCGTATTACCCGATTTCCGATGACGTGCTCGCGGAGATCATCGAGCTGAAGCTGGAGCGCATTCGCCGCCGCGTCGAGGCAAACCATGGCGCGACGTTCGCGTGGGACGAGTCGCTCGTCGATGCAGTGCTCGCGCGATGCACCGAAGTCGATTCGGGCGCGCGCAACGTCGATCACATTCTGAATGGCACGCTCTTGCCGGAACTCGCGCAGCAGATTCTGGAGCGCATCGCGCAGGGCACGTCGCTCGCGCGCGTGAGCGTGCGCGCCGATGATGCAGGTGAGTTCGAGTACGCGGTGCAATGACCATGACCATGAAACGCGGCCGCCGCGCTTCGCTCGAAGCCCGCCGCCTTAGCCCTTTTGTAGAACGCCATGTCGACTGACACGACCGCGCTGCTAGCGCCTATTAATGAAGCGTCGCCGTGCGGCGCCGACCTGCTGTTTTCGGCGGATTTCGACGCGATTCAGCATGCACGCCGCTTCGACGACCCGTCGCTCGACCAGGGCGAGTGGATCACCGAGATCAAGGAAGCCGACTGGCCTTTCGTCGTCGAGCGTTGCACGGCAATGCTGCGCACACAGACGAAGGACTTGCGGCTCGCCGTGTGGCTCACCGAGGCGCTCGCGATTCAAGAGGGCGTGCCGGGACTCACGCAGGGCTATGCGCTCCTGGCCGGACTCGTCGATCAGTATTGGGAGCAGGTTCATCCACTGCCCGAAGGCGACGACACGGAGTATCGGCTTGGCAATGTCGCGTGGCTCGCGGGGCGCACGGCTGAATTGCTGCGCTCGGTGCCGCTCACGCAGTCGGGTGTGGCGTTCAGCGCGATCGACTGGGATGTCGCGATGCACGTCGCGCAGGCAGTCAAGCGCGATCCGGATCACGCAGACGATATCGCGCGCGGCAAGCCTTCGGTTGAGCAGATCGACGCCTCGAAGCGGGCCACGCCGGCTTCGTTCTATCGAACGTTGCTCGCGCAGTTGAAAGCATTCGAAGCCGCTCTCGCTGCGCTCGATTTGGTGCTCAAGGCGCGAGCCGGTGATGCGGCGCCGAGCTTCCGGCAAGCGCGCGAGGCCAACGAGAGCGTGTATGGACTTGCGGAGCGGTTCGCGCGTGACGTGGGCGTGAACCTGAATGCGGAGGCTTTGGAGCCTGCCGTGCAACCGGCCGCTTCGCCCGTGGCTGTCGAACGCGCAGAACCGAGCTTCAAGACACCTTTGCCCGTTGAGGACACCATGGCGAATCCGATTCGAATGCCGGTCCGCGCGTACGCGGGCATACAGAGCCGTGCCGAAGCCGTTGCGCAACTGCGTGCGGTGGCGGTCTTCTTTCGCGAGACCGAACCGCATAGCCCCGCCGCTTATCTTGCGGACAAAGCGGCCGAGTGGGCGGAAATGCCGCTGCACAAGTGGCTTTCGACCGTGGTGAAAGACGATGGCACGCTCGCGCAAATTCGCGAGATGCTTGGTGTGAAGACGGATGATGCGGGTTGAGCATGAATCTTACTGAACTTGTTCAGGTCATTCAGGGTGGTCTGATCCAGCAGGACCGCCTGATCAAGACCGATATTCCAGCGTTGCCGGACAGTGCGCTTGTGCCGCGCAGAGCAGTTCTTTGTTCTGAACTGGGGCGCGATTTCAGTGGCACGCTCGATCTGGTGTCCACGGCGGGCGACATCGAACTCAAGAAGCTCATCGCGCAGCCAATGACGCTGTGGATTCAGCAGGCGGACAAGTCCTATCTCCCGGTCAACGGCTATATTCATACGGCCCGAAGGCTCGGCGCGGACGGCAGCTTCACGAGTTACCAGCTGACCTACGCCTCATGGATGCACTTTCTGCGGTTCCGCAGCGACATGCGGTACTGGCAGGACAAGAGCGCCGACGCCATCATCACGGACGTATTCAACGAGCATCCGCAGGCGCGCGGACAGTTCCAGTTCGCCTTGAGCAAGCCGCTGCCGCAACGCTCGTATTGTCGCCAGAGCGAAACTGACTGGAACTTTGTGCACCGGCTGATGGAGGAAGAAGGTCTGTTCGGCTTCTGGCGGCAGGCCAAGGACGGTAAATCGCACACGCTGGTCGTGACCGACGACATCCACTCGCTCGACGAGGTGTCGCGGAATCCAGTTACGTTCTACCGGTCGGGCACTGGCAGTGAAACGGACGCCTTCACGCAGTGGTCAGGCTCGCGGACGTTGCAGAGCACCGTGCATACGACTCGCACGTTCGACTACAAGGCGCCTTCGTCGGCGGTCAATCCCAAAGGGACAACGCTGCCGACGATGGCGAACCAGGGGGATTTGCCCGAGCAAGCTGAGGTCTACGAATATACCGGTGCATATACGTACTCGGATCAGACTCGCGGCGAGCAGCTTTCAAGGGTTCATCTGGAAGAGTGGGAATCGCGGGCCAAGCGTTTCTACGCGGCGGGTGGCGTTCGCGGTATCGACGCGGGACTGCGCTTCGAATTGACCGGTCACCCGAAGCACGATCACGATTCGGCGAGCCAGCGAGAATTTGCCGCGATCAAGGTGCGTCGGTACATCGAGAACAACCTGCCGCTTTCGGACCACGAAGCGAGCTTTCCCCACAGCCTGCAGAACGAACTGGCACGAGCCAAGGCCGGGCACACCGGAGAAACTGTTACACAGGAAGACGGTTCCGCCGGTTTTTTTCTGGTCGAAGTCGAGGCGCAGCGCGTGACGGTTCCGTACCGCAGCCCGTTCGAGCACAAGAAGCCGGAAATGCACCTGGAGACGGCTATCGTCGTCGGTCCGCAGGGCGAAGAGGTCTACACGGACGAACTGAACCGCGTGAAGGTGATGTTCATCTGGGACCGGCAGAATTCTGGGGATGCGGGCGCTTCGTGCTGGGTGCGGGTCGCGCAGTCGGATACGGGTGGTGGATACGGGAGTGTTCACGTTCCTCGAGTTGGCGAGGAAGTGCTGATCGGGTATGTGGGCGGAGATTGCGATCGGCCCATCGTCCTGCATCGCGTCTACAACGGGAGTGTCCAGCCGCAGTGGCACAGCAACGGTATTCTCTCGGGCTACCGGTCGAAGGAGTATTCGGGTTCCGGCTATAACGAAATGGTTCTCGACGATGCGACTGGGCAGAATCGGGCGAGGTTGTTTAGCAGCACAGGGAATAGCCTGCTGCACCTGGGGTACCTGATCGACCAGAGTGGAAATACACGCGGTTCATATCTTGGCTCAGGATTCGATCTAAAGACGGATTCGTACGGTGCGGTGAGAGCGAGCAAAGGGCTGTATGTGACGACGCACACCACTTCGCAAGGAAGCCAACCGTTAGATACTTCCAGTGCGCAGCAACAGCTTTCGCGCGCCGAGAACGTAACCAAGGGTCTCTCCGACGCAGCCAGACAGCGCAACGCCGAGGATCTGCAGACAGAACTCGACTCGCTCAAACAATATTCGTCGGCGGCACAACATACTGTATCAGGGTCGTCGAGCGGCGGCCGAACGGCAGGAGGAGGGACCGGAAGCGCAAATGCGTTCCAGGAGCCGCTCATATTGTTGGCCAGCCCGTCCGGCATAGGCATTTCCTCCGAGAAGTCGACGCGCATTACGTCCGACCAGCATCTGAATCTCGTCAGCGGACAAAGCACTCATGTCGCATCCGGAAAGTCGCTGATCGTCAGCGTGGCCGAGAAAATTAGCCTGTTCGTTCAGAACGCCGGGATGAAGTTCTTTGCGGCGAAGGGGAAGGTCGAGATTCAGGCACAGAGCGACGGGATGGATCTGATTTCAGATAAGCAACTACGAGTGACGAGCGCCGGTCAGGATGTGCTGGTTGCTGCAAGCCAGAAGGTGGTGGTGACGAGTGGAGGCGCAAGTATCACGATCGAGAACGGCAACGTCGAAATTCGCTGCCCGGGCAAGTTCACTGTTAAAGCGGCTTCACACTCCTTCGAAGGCCCTGCGAGCCTCGATATGCCGCTGCCATCGCTTCCTCAGGGCGATCTGAAAATCACCAACGTCTATAACCTGTCACGATAACAACGATGATCATCAGCCCCCCCTTCCTGCTTGCGGGTGTGACGGACAATGCCGCTTCAGACGACGATCCGTTGATGACTGCGGTAAGCGCATTCGAGCTTGCACACGGAGTCTATCCGATTGCGTTTGACCGGCGCTGGCATACCGGTGTGCATCTTATGCCTGATAACAAGGGAGACCCAGTACGCGCGGTCGCCGACGGAGAGGTTGTCGCGTATCGCGTGAGCCAGAAGGCGATCGACGGCGGAGCGGGAACGCTCGACAGCAATCCGGGCTTCGTGCTGCTCAAACATCACACCGACACGGGTGACGGCCGATCCATCACATTCTACTCCCTCTATATGCATCTGTTGGATCTGGACAGTTACGGGGCTGCCGGGGCGGCGTCCATGGTCCAGGCGTTGCCGAAATTCCTGCAGAAGGCCACGCCTGATGATGGGGTTGCGGGCAGCAGCACACTGAAGGTGCATCGGAAAGATGTGCTCGGTTTGCCGGGAGCCTGCCATGGTCAGCGGCATATCCATTTCGAAATTTTCATGCTGCCGGCTGATTTCAATACTTACTTCGGTGGTACGAAGCTCGACGACAAAAAGCCCACCACGCCAGGTAGCACTGACTATTGGGGGCACAGCTACTTCGTCATTCCGCCAGGCCAGACGTTCAAGAAGCTGCCCGACGGCGCCACTAGCCACCACAAGCCTCACGGCGGTATCGTATATACGCTTAACGGAGTCGAATTTGTGCCGTTGGTGGATGGAACGAACGACGGAAACGCGTTGCACGTGGAAACTTGGTTTTACAAAGGCGACAAATTCACAAGCGTATGGATCATCTCGCCTGATGGCACGAAAACTCTACTCACGTCGCAGCCAGCACGGGAGCAGGGATACGAATACGATCTATACCACAGGGCGAAGAGTCTATATCCGAGTTGTCCGAGCGACGGTTACGAGCTACTTCGCTTCGGCCGCATTCTGTCGCCTCAACCGAGGCTGGCGGTCGGTGCAGGACGCGCTACGTGGATGCGGGTGATGTTTGCAGCGGGGAAGGAGGGGTATGTTGACGTCAGCCCAGATTCTGTTGTGAAGCTGTCGGATGCCGATTTCCCCCTTTTTATGGGTTGGGAGAAGATTAGCGAGGGTAATACACCCTACAGCGATGACGGCATATGCGATATTGACAAACTGCAGAAGATCCTCGGGGTTGTCCAGCCGAAATCGCCCGATGCAAAGGAATACGAGGACGAGGACGCGCTGAGCGACTACGTTAAGGGTAACGATTCGGTTCGAGCCAAACTGCGAAAGTTGGTTTGTGAGGCTCCAACGGAATGGAATAAGACACACAATTCCGCTCGATACGCGAGGCTGAACGAACCAGATGGCTTCTACGGCAGGCAGCAGCAAACGAATCCGGGCGGTTACGGCGACTTCCTCGCACTATTGGAAAAATTTCAGTTCTGGGACAAGACTGGGCTTCCTGACGGCAATCTCTGGTTCTTTCATCCGATGCAATTCATTCGCACCTTCCGCGGGTGTGGTTGGTTGAGTATGAAAGAATTTGAGCAAATATATTCGGACAGCAGATATAGCAGACACAAACGTTCGCAGGCTCCCCAGTTGCGATCGACGTATCTTGTGCCTTTGAATCTTGCAGTGAGAAAGTATGGGTTGACTTCGCCGGTAAGGCTGGCACATTTTCTCGGACAAGGTGCGGTTGAAAGCGGATGGTTGGCGTCAATGCAAGAAACAAGTATGCTCGGGCAACTTGATGCGATAGGGTTTCATGGGACAGCGGAAAATCCCGCGTCTACGGTAGCGGAGTCGGGCTTGGGGCACTGGTACGGAGCGACTCCTGCCGAAGATGACGCTTGGTTCCGCTCCAAAAAATACAACAGCCACGGCGGATATATCACAGGTTCGTACGATTGGGAATTGGGGAATTGCGACTTCGAGGATGCGCAAAAATTTAGAGGTCGTGGGTTTAAACAACTAACGGGACGCAGCAACTACGCAGACTACTGGTTATTTAGGGGGTGGTTGTCGGAAACTGATTTCACCAAGAATTGGTGGGATGATCCGGCGTATCACGCGCGCCACAGAAGTAGCATGACACGGAAGCCGGCGGAGATCGACAGTCCACAGAAGGTGGCGCTTCCGGAGAATTGCATTGACAGTGGCGGATTTTATTTGCGTTGTGAGAGACCGGCCGTTGCGAAAGCAATTGATGCGGATAACGCAGAATCCGCAACAAGCGATTCGGGAAAAAGGGCTGAATTTGCGATTTCTCAGAGTGTCACGCGAGCAATCAATGGTGCCTTGTTGGCGGATAGGGATAGATGGGAGGATACACGTGTTGCGAAAGATATTTTGTCTTAGAAATGTGATGGCTTTTTTTCTTGTGACTGCGCCGGTTATTTTTGCGCAGGGATGTTATGCAGACGATGATTTATCGATAGATGGAAAGTTCATCATTAAATCATCGAAAGATGGGAATATACAATGCGCTCTCGATGCTGCGCCGACGTTTGCGGTGGAGAGCGCAGACGGCCAAGCCGTCATCGTGTCAGAACGCGGATACGTGCTGATGTCTGATCTAAAGAAATGTCGGGCTGGGAGCGCTCTGCACGTTGCCGAAATTCCAAAGGGTGTTGGATTTTTGTCGGATATCAACGTATCAAAGGCTGTTTACGTTTCCCTGGATTTTGTAAGCACCCATCCAATGACCTACCTTGCGACGGTCGCAAGGATTGGAAGCAAGAACAATCTGGTAAACCTGGATGGTGCATATATAGCGGCGAAGAGCATCAATCAGTTGAAGAAAACGGCATTCTCGGCATCTGGCGATGCCGGTTCTTCAACCATTTCGCCTGACGGTCGTTATGTCGCGCCTAGTGGTCAAATAGACTGTAGCAAGGAAGCATATCCCGGTGTTTGGGATATCGCTAATAATAAGCGGGTGTTTGTCGAGCCCGAAGCTTGCAATGATCTATTCAAGCAGGCTAAGTAACGAAGGCGGAGTCCATGTCGTAAGGTTAGAAAAACGCATGGACACATCATTCATAAGTGAATTGGGATGGGGCAGAGAGTAATTCGAGCCTTATGAAACGCTACCTGATCCTCAATGGCGACCGGACCGCCGCGAACGGTACGGTGGTCGCTGCGTCAAACGTGGTCCAATTCGGCGGACGCGATATCGCCCACGAAGGTGACGATGTGCGATGCCCCGCATGCGACACTACGGGAAAAAACAAATGCGATGGTCCACGTCAAGTGATGACCGCGCCAGACGGCCGGCATGCGGCATTGAGCGACGATCTCTGCATCTGCGAATGTGATCCGGCGCCGAAACTCGTTGCTTCGCAGCAGTTGATGTCAGTCGACGCATGATGATCTTAACGGGCTGTGACGACGCGGTGCGGACGGAAATGAGCGTGCGACAACTCATCGGTGACAGCGATTGATCGGAAACACAACTCGGTCGCCCGGAAATGTCGCCACCCCTTAGTTTCTGGCCGATAGTTGACATCGAAGCTTCCGCTGCGGTGGATCTGGGGTTCGCAGCGCCTCTAAGACTATATGACTTACGACTATCTGACGCAGGTATCCATAAACCGGCGGCTTACCGAAGAGGAGGCTCGGCGTCGTCTCGACATCCATAAGTCCGCGGCGGCTGAAGCGAACGACAAGCATACGGTTTTTCGCATGAACGATGTGTATCTGGATGTCTGTGATGCTTCGTATCAACAGCTTGGTTGGGGACTACTCGCCTTCATCATCGGGTTCTTTCCATTCGCGTTCCTGACTTGGAAGGCCATCAGTACCGCTTCGGAAGCGGCGATATTCTGGACGCTGGTGCCTTTCGGCGTGGCTGGATGTATCGTGTGCGTTCTGCTGCTGCTGAGGGATTGCTTCGGCTATCGCCACAAGACGGTCCGGTTCAACCGAAAAAACCGTATGGTCTATGCTTTTCGCCACAATGGCCCGGGTGGTGTAATCGCGGTACCCTGGGACGAGGCCTTCTTTTATGCACATCGTCAGACGTCTGGTCCGATGTTTGGTGGAGCTCCGACCGTCATGCGTTGCTTTGTGCTCGCGAAGGATGGCAAGACGATTAAGGACACGTTCAGTTTTGGGTTGCGCACGGTAAACGGGGGATCGGAGTCGGGACGATGGGGCAAACTCGTACTGGACCAGGTGCTGGTCAATTTTGAGTTTATTCGCCGATTTATGGAGCAGGGGCCCGCTGGTTTGCCGCCCGTTAGGGAATATATGCCAGAGGGACCCTCAATCAAGGCATCTTTCAACGTCTATTTTCATGACTTCAAGGAAGCGCGCGAAACGAACTCGTTTATGAACACACTCGGCGCCATTATCGCTGCACCTATGCTCGTCATGGTGCTTCTGCACTTCATCGCGCAGATTACTGGCCGCAAGCCTGTATGGCCAGAAGAAGTTCAGCGGGCATCGCAATCCAACGAGTCATCGTCTGCAATCGTTACCTGATTCGTTCATTTCTTCTGTCTAGGGTGCCCGCTCGCTCGCATATGCGAACCAGGCGCGAGGAATTTCATATGGCGTATGACCTGAATGGCATTCGACGGAAACATCTGGATCAAGCTTCGGCGACCCTTGTCTGACTGGGAAAAGCGTCAGCATCTCAAGGTGGACGCTCCCATCAGCACGGGCGCACTTCCTGGACACGCCGTGTTTGACATCGACGACGCTTTCCTCGAAATGAGCGATGTGATGTTCCTCCAACGAGGTGTCATTACGTGGGGAGGGCCGTGGCTCCTCGCGGGGGCATTCATGCTCATCCATTTTTGTGTGTGGGCCTTCATGACGCCACCTCCAGGTGTGCACGGAAGCGACCTTGTCCTCGCTTACTCCGCTGTGGCCGTCGGTCTGGTCTTTTCCCTCGGTCTTCTTGCGTTTATCCTCTGGGGGTTGCACCTCGAGAATTTTACGTGGACCAGAAGACCCGTTCGTTTTTACCGCCAAACGCGAATGATTCATGCGTATCGCGGCGCGGGCTCCAGCGAGGTCATATCCGTTGCATGGGAAAAGGCTCACCTCTTCATCGAGAAACGTCCCCGAGACGCCATCATGCGCGCAATTCCATACGTCTTGCGCTGCCATGTTCTTGACGACCGCTCGAACGTCGTTCAATCGTTCTCTATCGGTCCGCGCCTTATGTCATTTGACGATGAGACCACCGAGGCGGGCGCAGCCACGATGGAGCGTCTGAAGGGACGCCTGGAATTCGTTCGTCGGTATATGGAAGGCGGTCCGGCTGCCGTCGTGGTCGACGAATTGTTGCCCACAACGACCTCGTTTGCTGCCGCCCGCTGGATCGCCACCTGCGATGACAAGATTCTGATTCAACAGGGAAATGGCGACATGGTCAAGAGAACGGCTCCATTGGGGTATCTCCAGTCCGTGTGCGCATGGCTCAGCTGGAAAACATGCAGGGAGCCGGTCTGGCCTGAGGCAATAGAGGAGTCGCAAAGCCCGACACATTCGTGGCAAGCGCTACTAAAGTTGGATCAGCGAAAAATCTCAGGGAGCAGATATGACTCGCAAATTCATACTGAAAGACGACAAGACCGATCACAACGGCGTCGTGATGGAAGGCATCGAGGGGTCTTCGTTTTCCGGGAGGCCGATGGCCTATATCGGAGCGCCCGTCATGTGCCACACCTGCAATACCCAAGGTGTCATCGTGTCGGATGGAACTCCGCACACGCTGACGGTAATGGGGAAACAGGTCGCTCTCGAAGGCGACCTGTGTCAGTGCCACTGTCAACCCCAGCCGAAGCTTGTGGCATCGCAAACCACGGGAACGCTTTCCGCCTGAAGCGATTTGTGCTTTCGATGATCGGCCCGAGGACCGTCCCCCTACAACCCCGCCCGAAACTCAATCCGCCGATTCCTTACCCGCCCATCACTCGTATCGTTCGATGCAATTGGCTGGTCACGACCCACACTCGTCGCCGTCATCTGTTGCGGCGAGACCCCCTTGTCGACGAGAGTACCGAAGAAGAGTCGAAGCGCTACTCTGAGGCGGATGAACACAAGCATTTTGCGCAACTGACCTCGTAATGCGGAGCAAGTATGTATGACTACCTGACCAGTGTTGACGTGAACTGTCCCGTCGATGAGTCGGAAGAGAAGCGGCGGCTCAACGTTCAAAAGCCCGCGGCAGACAAGACCGAGGACGGATATGTCGTCTTCGAGATGAACGACGTTTATCTCGATGTATGCAACGCCTCCTACCAGCAGCTGGGCTGGGGAACGCTCGCCTTCCTGATTGGTTTTCCGGCGGCGGCCTATGGAGGCTGGCAAACTGCGCTGTTTACCCGATACGGTGAACTGGTTCCCGTGTTCTGGGCACTCGTAGCGGGCTGGATGTTAATCGGTGTGCTCACGGTAGTGCTCCTGTTCCGGGATTGCTTCGGGTACCGGCACAAGACGGTCCGGTTTAACCGCAAGAACCGCATGGTTTACGCATTCAGGCGCAACGGGCCCGGCGGCGTGGTAGCCGTCCCGTGGGACAAGGCGTTTTTCTTCCCGCATCGCCAGACGTCTGTCGCGATATTCGGCGGCGCGCCAACGGTCATGCGTTGCTACGTCATGGACGACGATGGGAAGACCATCAAGGACACGTTCAGTTTCGGCGTTCGCGTGGTCAATGGTGACGATGAAACCGACGAGTGGGGAAAAAAGGTTCTCGGAGAGGTCCTCGCCAATTTCGAGTTCATCCGACGGTTTATGGAGGATGGGCCGGAGCACTTGACCGTGGACCGATATATGCCAAAGGGGCCCTCGCTAAAGGCATCGTTTAGCATCTGGTTCGACGGCTTCAAAGAGGTCGGCAGCGTCGTCAAGGTCCTGATGGCATTTGTCGCCCTTCCGACTGTCATTCTCGCGACGCTTCACTACATCGCGCAGTTGACCAGCCGAGAGCCTGTATGGCCGGATGATGTACAGCGTGCATCGGCGTCCGATGAGACCTCAGTAACGGTCATTGCGTAGGGTAAAGATGACTCGCAAATTCATACTGAAAGACGACAAGACCGATCACAACGGCGTCGTGATGGAAGGCATCGAGGGGTCTTCGTTTTCCGGGAGGCCGATGGCCTATATCGGAGCGCCCGTCATGTGCCACACCTGCAATACCCAAGGTGTCATCGTGTCGGATGGAACTCCGCACACGCTGACGGTAATGGGGAAACAGGTCGCTCTCGAAGGCGACCTGTGTCAGTGCCACTGTCAACCCCAGCCGAAGCTTGTGGCATCGCAAACCACGGGAACGCTTTTCGCCTGAAGCGACTTTTGGTTGCGATGATCGGCCCGAGGGCCATCCCCCTACAACCCCGCCCGAAACTCAATCCGCCGATTCCTTGCCCGCCCATCACTCGTATCGTTCGATGCAATCGGCTGGTCAGGACCCACACCCGTCGCCGTCATCTGCTGTGGCGAGATCCCCTTGCCGACGAGATAGCCCTTGACAGCATCGGCACGCGCCTGGCTCAGCGCAATATTCGAAGTGCGATTGCCCGCGTTGTCCGTATGCCCAATGATCGCCACAGTACGCGTATTCATCTTCACAAGCACGGCCGCCATCTGATCGAGGATCGCGCGGCCTTGCGGCGTGAGCGTCGCGCTGCCCGTTTCGAATTCGATCGTGCGATTCGCAAGCGTCTGGTCGAGCAGCCCCTGCTCGGACGCGCTCACGCGCAACCCATTGCGAATCGTATAGGTCGGATTGAGCGCGGTGGCCATATCGCTCGCGATCTGCTGGCGCGTGGCCTCGTTGCCCACCTCGCCGCGCACGTCGATTTGCGTGCCGTCGATCTTCAGCTGTCCTTTGTGGATCTGCTTGAGCTGCGCGTTGAGTAGCTTCTGCACGTTGTCCGACCAGTTGGGCGGCGTCGCAACGTCGCCCACTTCGATCTGATCCACGACGTTCCCCGCGCCATAGGTCTCGCGCAGGCGCGCGAGCACGGCCGCGTGCGTGGCTTCGTCGGGCACCTTGCCGCCTGCCACGACCTGACCGGGCACCGTATCGACAGGCGCGGGCGTGGACGTGGCGGTCGAGCGGGGCACAGTGGCAGCATTAGAGGCCGCCGGGTTCGCCGCCGGAAGCTCAGTCGTGCTGACCTGCGCGCCGCTGTTGTTCACGGGCGTGACGCGAGCAGGGCTCGCATCGTCGGCCCACGCGTTTGCGCCAGCGAACCCGAACACGCCAGCCGCGAGCGCCACAGCCATCGCCGTACGCACAGGAATCCGCGCCCGTTTATCCGCGCCGCGCATGCCCAGCCTCCCCAACGAACGCTTCCTGGAACGTGTCGATTGCAAGACGCAGCGACAATTGCGGCTGATCGAGGTAGCTGACGAGTTTGCTGATGCCATGGTCGCTTTGTGCGTGACCGTCGATCCATTCGGGATCGTCGATATCGATGTTGTGGGCGGCGTAGGTTTGCGGATCGACCACGCTGTGCAGGGTACGCGCCGAGGCGCCGTTGAAGCCGACGATGAGCCGTTCGCGCTGCGCGATGGTGCCGATGAAGATAGCGAGTTCGAAGTCCGCCTTCGAAACGAACGGCGCGATCAGCTCCAGCCAGAATGCGGCCACGAGGCTGCGGTAGAACGGGTCGGTCGGCAGCGGCAGTGTGAGGCCGCGCTCCAGATGCGAGGAGCCGCTCGTCATCACGGGCCGCAGGAGAGACCCGAGCGCGAGCATCGCGCCGCGCAGGCGCACGGGGTGGCCGCTCGCGAGCAGCATTCGCTCGAGGCCTTCGAGCGTCTGATGTTCGACGAAGTCGTTGAAAGTGCCGTCGTGCGGGTTGCCCACGCCGCCTACGTCTACGGGCACCTGGGTTTCGCCGAGCGCGTGCAGCGCGCCCGCCGGCTCGCTCGCGCCAAGGAGCGGCTGCATCTGCTGGGCGGCGCGCGACCACAGCCGCGCGAAGGCGAGCGGGCTGCGCGCGAGAAAGGCGAGCGGCTGCTCGACTTCGAGCGCGGTGGCCGCGAGAAACGGAAAACGCCGCGACGACTGGTCCTGGCTCGCCACCATGTGCCCGGCGATTGCGAGCTTGCTCTGCGAGCCGAGAAACGCGAAGTGCATGGGTTGCGCTTCGCCATAGACGATCTTCCAGCGCGGATCGTCGGCGAGCAGTTCCATCGCCTGTGCGATCCAGCGGTCCAGTGTCTGCAGCAACTGCGGATTGTGCGCACTCTTGACGAAGTCGCCGCGCGACGGAATCTTGCCGAAGTACGCGATCTGCGCCTGAACGGACTGCGTCATTGCGCGGTTCCTCCTGTCTGAGTGGGGGCCGCCGATGTTGTCACGGCAGCCACGGCAGCGGGCGTAGCGCTCGCGCTGGCCGCGGGGTTGGCAGCCGCACTGTTCACCGTCCCGACGCTTGCGATCGAAGAGGGCAACTGCACGCCGCTCAAGCCTTGCTGCTGCGGCGCGTTACCGCTCGCGGCCGTAGGCTGCGAGGTGCTGACGATGCGCATGCTCACCGATACGGTCACGCTGCCTTGCGTCCACGAAAGGTCGAAGGTGTCGTCCGGATGGCGCGTGCGCTGCGCCGAGTTGATGAGTTTCTCCAGACCGTAACGTCCCGGCTCGTTGACGAACTGGATCGTGCGACCGTCGAACGTGGTGGCCGAGAGCGTCGCGCCCGGCGTGCCTTGCGGATTGGGCCAGACGAAGTTCGTCCACTGCGGCGGCGTGTTGCGGTAGCGCAGTTGCTGTCCATCGATCGCAATCGTGTACTCGGTCGTGCCGCTCGAAGGCTGCGGCAGGATCTGGAACACGGTCTGCGGCTCGGACGAGCCTTGTCCCGCGCCTGCCGCGCCGCCCGCAAGCGGGGCCACCCAGCGTGCGAAGCCGGTCGTGAAGTCGGGCGTGAGCGCGAGGCCCATGTCGCCCCAGGTGCGTGCGGAGAGGGTGTCGCCGCGGCGCACGGCGAGCGGCCCGAGCGTGGTGCCGACGAACTTCGAGATCGCACCGTCCGGTCCGAACATCTGGGCGATTTCGCTCGCGCCGGCTTCGATCTTCGCGCTGCCCGCAAACGGGTACTTGTTTGCGAGCGAGGCCTGGAACGGTTGGTACACCTGCGCATTCCAAACCTTGTTCACTTCCACGGTCGCAGGCTGGATCACGACGGCGTAGGCCTGCATGAGCGGGCGCACGAGCAGCGGACGCAAGGCCTTCTTCTGCGCGTCGGTCAAGCCCGTGAGCATCTGCTCGTCGACGAACTTGAGCGAATCGGAGAGTTCGGAGCCGTTGCCGTCCAGCGTTTGCTGCATGAGCTGGCGCGCGCCTGGTCCCGGGTCGCCCTGATTCTTGATGACGTTCAGACGCGTGCGCACCTTCGAGAGCGAGTCCATGTAGCCGCCGAGCAGCGACGCGTTGTCGTGCGTCACGACCATGCGGCCCAGACCCGCGAACGCCTGGCCGATCGGACCCATCGAAGGCTCGACCGGATTGCCGTTGAGGTCGAGATTGGCCGTGACTGTGTTGCCCGACATGCGCGAGAACCATTGCTTGACCCAGCCCGTCACGCCGCTTTCCGCGCGCTTGATGCTCACGCTCGCGAGCGACGGGTTGTCCCACGAGGTCTGGTCGTACGCGGTTTCGAGGATCTTGCGGATCGGCGAATCCTGCGGGTCGCCCAGGCGATTCATCGCATCGACCGCCTGGCCGAACGTGCCGAAGTCCTGCACGGCAATGCCCTGCATGAACTTCTGCCAGTTCTGCGCGTACTCGGTCTTGTACATCGACACCAGCGCCTTCTGGATCTGCTCGGGGCTGCCTTCGAGCGTGAGATCGTCTTGTGCGGAGGTGTTGAGCACCCAGTCCTTCGCCTGCAGTTCCTTCGTCGCGGCATCGCGGATAGCGGGCTGCACGTACTGGAACCACGCCTCGCGCGTGAAGGTGCCGGAAATCGCGTAACTGCCCGCAATCAGCGAGGTATTCGTATCGCCGACGATGCGCGCAACCGTCATGGGCGCGAAACGCGTGGAGGCGCGCGCCTTGATCTCCTCGTACACACGCTGACGAGCCGGCATGCCGCGCACCACGTGGCGCAGGTTTTCGCGCGTCTGGTCGACGAGCGCGAGGTTCGCGTCGATCATCGGCCAGTCGTCGTCGGATACGCGCGCGAGGTAGAACGTGATCATGCGCTCGGCGCTCTTGATCATCTCGTCGCGAGGCATGTTGCCGCGATTCGTTTCGAGCCAGCCGCGCCAGAAGCGCGCGATCTGATCGGTCAGGTGCGCGGCCTCGACGTGACGCTTGTCGGAGAGCATCAGGTAAGTCTTGAGCGCGTTATAGGCGTCTTCGACGCTCGTGGACGAGGCGGCGCTATAGAGGCCGCCCTGGCTGCCGCCCGCCATCGCCGTGTGCGCCGATACGGGAATCGCGCCCGAATCGGGCGTATGCGACATCGGCGCGAGCAGTTCGGGGTGCGCGTCCACGTCCTTGAGGAACGAGGCGAGATTCTGCGAGACGGGCGTCAGCATGATCTGCCGTACGCCGCTGTAATACTCTTCGAGCAGATGCTGTTCGAGCCGGTCGCCCTGGTAGAGGCCGAGCGAAACGGCGAGCGGGCGGTCGCGGCGGAACTGCTCGAGCTGCTCGATGCGGTCTTCGAGAATGTCCATGGCCTGCAGGCGCGACTGCAGGTCGTTGCGGTTCTGCTGGAGGCGCTCGACGTTGTCGAGGTCGGCCTGTACATTCGCCACGAGCTGCTGGTTGCCGATGGTCGACCACGTCCAGCCGCCCAGCGCGAGCGCGAGCACCGCCACGAAGCCGAAGAACGTGGCGTATCGCAGACGCGTCTTGGCAGGGCTCGCGAACTGCTTCACGGTTTGCCGGTCTGCGAAGATCACTTTCGAGAACAGGTCGCGCAGGAAGAAGCCGTTCTTCGAGAACGCGCTATGCGGCTTGGGCAGCCCCTCGGCGGAGAGCACGAAACGGTTGGCAATGCGCTGCGCGGCGGCGCTGCTGGTTTCGCCTTCCTGCAGCGCGCTCGTGAAATAGAAGCCGCGGAAGATCGGCTTGTACTGGAACGGGTTGTTCTCGAACAGCGTGGCGAGGAACGCGCGCAGCGCGGGCTTGATCGCCGAGAATTCGAGCGGGAAGCTCAGTTGCCCAGGCGAGAGCTGCTTGCCGCGGCTCAGCGACATCTGCGCGATGCTGATTTCCTTGAGGCCTTCGTAAAGCTCTTCGAAGCGCTCGTCGAACAGCGCCACGATATCGCGCTTCTCGTCCGGCTCGTAGGGCAGGGTGGCGCCCCACACGCGGTCGTACTCCTGGCGGTCGTTGCTGCTGAAGAATTCGGTGAAGCCGGTAATCAGGTCGGCCTTCGTGAACATCACGTAGACGGGCGCGAACACTTCGAGCTTCTCGGTCAGTTCCTGCACGCGCTGGCGCAGGTTCTTCGCGAGGTTGATGGCGAACTCGGGGCGGTTGCCCGTGAGTTCCGCGATGCTCGCGGTGACGATGATGCCGTTGATCGGCGCCTTCGGACGATGGCGCTTGAGCAGGCCGAGAAAGCCGAGCCATTCGCTGCGGTCTTCCTCGTGGACCGAATAGCGGCCCGCCGTGTCGAGCAGGATGCCTTCGGTCGTGAAGAACCAGTCACAGTTGCGCGTGCCGCCGATGCCGTGCACCACGGCGTCGTGCTTGTCGGCGAAGGGGAATTGCAGGCCCGAGTTCAGCACGGCGCTGCTCTTGCCGGCCGCCGGATTGCCGATGACGATGTACCACGGCAATTCATACAGGGCCGAGCCGCCCGAAAGCTGGCCGATCTTCGAGGTCTTGATGGTCTTGACGGCGTCGACGAGCCGCGTGCGCAGCACGTCCAGCTCCGCTTGCCTGGCGGGCGCGGCGGCCGGCGCGCCGTTGTCAGTCTGCGCCTGCTGCTCCAGCATGTCGCCGAGCTTGCGGTTCGCGCGCCGCACGCGCGCGCGGCGCCAGAGCCAGAACACGAGCCAGATCGCGAACAGCGCGCCGAGCACGGCAGCGGGCCAGACCGGGCTGATTTGCAGTGCATCGGCAGCGATGAACAATGCGGCCGCGAGTGCGATCACGCCGACGACAGAGAGCGTGCGCGTGTTTGTCAACACGTTGAAGAAGCGTTGCATAAGCCGTTCAGGTCCTGGTGCCTTGGGTGCTGTTTGTCGTGGTGTGCGGTGTCGTCACGCAGCAAGAGGTTTTGCCGCCCGGCAGAATGAATGAACGCCCCATAAAACTCCCCAATTATTTCCCGCTGCGCCTCATTTAACAATTGCCGGCGCGCGACCCAGAACGAAGCCGGGTTTGTGATATTCGACGTGGCCCAGGTCCATCAATTTCCAGCGTCCGCCCCAGGTCAGGCCAACCTGCTCGGCCACCTGGCCGTATAACTGATAACCCCGCATCCCCCAGGGATCTTTTTCTGAAATGACGAGCTTGCCGTCACGCAGAAATGCGTTATCGGCCGCGAGTCCATATTGGTGATAGCTTTGGAAAGCTGCCGCATTTGTCACATTACCGCCCAATTGCGCAAGCCGGTTTTGCCGCTCGGGGCTGCGGTAACCTTCCAGTAGTGCCATTTCATAACCGTATTGCTCGCGCATGATTTTGTAGACGAGCAATAGCCGCGTGCGGAAATCGGCGTCCAGCAGATTCCAGTCGCGGCTTGCGTCGTGCAGCGCGGGCCGCACCTGCTCGACCTCCTTCGTGGCGAATACCTCGGGAGGCAGCGGCGGCGGTGGAACCAGCTGCTCGCCGTTCAGCAAGGCAGCGATTTTTTCATCCGGCACCCGGGGCGTGTCATCGTATTGAAATAACTGATGACCGCGCAATGTAATTGCAATGAGCGGCGGCGTCGCAAGAATACCTGCGGTAATGAAAATCAGCAAGCGTCGCCTGATGAGTATATTTTTCATATCGGCCATTCTCGAATGAGAAATTTTTGCCGACTTAAAGAACTGACTCCGGGCGTGAGTGGCGCTCGCTGAAGCGCGACGCATAATCAAATTATGCAATTCGAATAATGTGCTGAAAAGCGATGCACGTACGGCGGGCAGCAGCAATAGTGCGGCCAGTGGTACGGCAATGGCAAAATAGGCGACGAGAGCAATGGCGACCAAAAGCGAACCCGCGGAGTGGCAATTGTTTTTTGTAATGCTTGATTTTAGAATCAGCGCTGCCCGAAGTTGGGCCGCCTCGTATTATTGCGGTGAAACAGGCTCAATTCAATGAGCACAATGAGCACGATTCCAACGAGACAGTGAATGAGTGCGCCGGACAACTCTACCCCCAAGGCTGCGCCCAGCCTCCTCGCCGACACGCCTGCCAGCGTCCCGGGCGCACAGCCGGGCGGCTCGCGCATCCTCGCGAATCTCGAGGGCCGCGTCGTGCCGCCGGCCACGCCGCCCGGCACAGGAAGGCGCCCGCGCGCACCGATGCTGATCGGTGCGCTGGTTCTGATCAGCGCTGCCGGTTTCGGCGCCTGGCACGTGGCCGAGCGCGGCGCGCCGGCGAACGCCGGGACGCAGGCGGCTACCCCCGCGGTTGCACCGACCGTTGCCCCCGCAGGCGCTGCGCCAGCCGTTGCAAACGCGGCGAGCGCGCCTGATACGGCATCGGCTTCGCACACCGCCACCATCGTGAGCGACGACGAAAGCGCCGGCAACGCGAAGCCCGTACCCGACGCCGTTGCGTCCGCAACGGTACCCGACGATGGCCGGCTTTCGCGTGCGTTGGCCAATGGCGCGCGCGATGCCGGGGCGAGCACGCCGGCGGGCGGCGCGGCGCCGCTGGCGAGCGCGTCCTTAGACGCGAATCGCAAGCATCCGGCCAGGGGCGCCGAATCTCGCCACGAAGCGAAAAGCGCCGCGCATGCAGGGAACGCCAAGGCGGAGGCGCTGGCGAAGAAGCGCCACGATGGGCGTCCAGGCAGCCAGAAGGACGATTCCGATGTCGACCTGCTAGCCGTTCTCGTTGCCCGCACGAAGCCGGGCGATGGCAAGGACGCGTCCGCGCACGCGTCGAAGCCGGCGACAAGCAAGCTCACGCTCGCGCAGCAAGTCAAGGCGTGCGGAGAACAGGGCTTTTTCGAAGATCAGCTTTGCCGTTGGCGCGTCTGCGACGGGCATTGGGGCAAGGATCCGGCGTGCCCCGCGGCGGCGCGCGCGAGCACGGAGCATTGAGGCGTCAGCGCGCCTCTCTCGAACGCACGCGCACGTCATCAAGGGCGTTCGTTCGCCGAGTACTGTGAACACCCCGGCGAACACTCTGGCGGACACCCCGTTGCATCGCGAATCGTGGCCATCAGGTCTTCTGGGTGGACCATCAATTCGCGCACGAGACGCAGCATCGAATACTGGTCGAGCACGGCATGCCAACGTGGCGATTGCGTGAGGTGCTGCCAGACAGCAGCCAGTATTTCCGGATCTGCATGTTGCCCGTCCCACTGGGTGCTGGCGTATTTCAGGCTCGCCGGTGCGGACAACAACTGCATGCGGCTCGCGGCGTTGAGCATTCGCGAAGTGCCGTTGGCGGGCGCATCGCAGCAATAGAGTACGGCGTTCAGCAAGCCGGGCTCGTCGATGCCTTGTGCGCGTAGCGAGGCGCCGTGCAGTCGTACCGGCCCCTGCTGGGTCTCGAACGTATAGACGACGTTTTCTTCGGCGTGCGCGAGCAGGCGCAACCCGCGCATGAGCCGCGGGAGGTCGGTCGTTGCGGACTCGACGGATGCCTTCGCTTCGACGAGCAGGCGCACGTTCCAGACGGGCACGATATCGAAGCTCCTGGCGTGCAGCCGCTCCAGCAGGACCACGTCCCATTCCGTTTTGGCGCGCTCGTGCGTGCCCGGTATCGAGGCCGGAACGCGCATCGAACTCACGACACGATAAGCGTGCGAGTGCTCCTGCGCTGCGTTGAGCCGTTGAGCCAGGGCTTCGAGTGCCTGTACGGCCAGCGCTTCGACAGCCGCGCCGCGCCGCTGCGACGCCCGGCCTTGCGCCACGGCCGCCGGCGTACCCGGCCGCGGACCATATGCATCGAGCAATGATACGTACTGCTGCACAAGTGGATCGGGCGCCAGGGCTTCGATCCGGCACAGGCGCGCAAGTGCCGGACTGTCCCGCAGATCGACCAGCGCGGGCTCGAAGTCCGAGCCCTTCGCAAGCTCCGGCGAGGCGAGGACGTTTAGCACGGTTTCGTGAAGTCCCGCGTAATGGGCCTCGTGGTGCGCCAGTGACGCGGACGCATGCAGCCGCGCAAGGGCTTCGCGCTGCCAGGCTTGCAGGGCGCGCTGCTGTTTGGCCGGATGCGCGATCGCATTGACGGCGGCATGGATCTGCCGGCGGTCCTGATCGGCCTGTGCCGAAAGCGACGCAAATTCGCGCACCTGCGGGGCGCGGTGCCGCAGCACCATCGCCTGAAATGCCCGGTCTCCGGAATCGGCGTGCATGGCCTCGGTGATCATGGCCGCGAGCGCGTCGATGAAACGCGGCTTCTGCGTCGCGTCCGGCGCTCGGCCATGCGCGATGGCTTCACGCGCCTGTTCGATGACGCGTGCCAGCGCCGTCGCCGGATTGGCGTCCCCAGGCGGCAGCGCCGAAGCCGCGGCCTCTAGCGGCAAGCGATAACGGCGTGGGACGTCGCGAAGGATCTGTTCGAGCAGCAGGGCGGGTGAGGACATCGGCGGTTGTGCAGCATGCGCGTGCGGGGCGATGAGGAACATAGTCTCACAACCCCGCGCCCCGCTAGTGGCGGGTGTGTTGCGCACGTGCGGCGCGTGTCTTCGCCGCCTTTTTTGCCGCGGCGGAACGGCCCGCTGCGCCCTTGGTCTGCGCAGCCTTCTTCGCCGCCGCCGAGCGGCTCGCCACGGGGCGGCGCGCCGCCGCGCTCTTCGCCTGCTTCGACACGGCTTGTGGCGACGCGCCCGCCCGGCTTTCGCCCTTGAGCACTTGCGTCGTCGTGCGCGAGCGTTTGGCCTTCGATTCCGTGTTCGCGCGGGCCGTTTTCGCGCCGTGGCCCGCCGCGCTATCCTTGGCGGCCTTCTTGCGCGTTGCTTCGCTGGTCTTGCCGGGCGCCGGCGGTTTCAGGTCCACACCGGCGCGCCGCGCCTTCGAGAGGCCGATGGCGACGGCCTGCTTCGCGGAACGCACGCCATGCTTGCCTTCGCGCACGCGATCGAATTCCTCTTTCACGAATTCGCCGGCCTGGGTGCTTGCGGATTTCCCCGCGCGCTTGTCAGCGCGCGCACGCTCGATCGTTTTCTTCTCGGGCATTTTGGCTCTCCTTGATGAGTGACCCTCTCATCCCAGCAAGCACCGTTCCGCACAGGCGCGCGAAGACCACGCAAAGTCATCAGACCGCCACGAAAGCCGGGCGTGGCTCGGCTGCGAGCATTTCGGCAACGAAGTCGAGAAACACGCGAGTCTTGTTCGGCAGCCGCCTGCCCGATGGATGCACGCCATGGATCGGCAATGGCGGCGGCGCAAAATCCTCCAGCACGCTGACGACCTCGCCGCTCGCCATCTCCGCGGCGAAGAGCCAGGCGGGCGCCTGAACCAGGCCCATGTGGGCCAGGACGGCCGCGCGAATCTGCTCCGCGTCGCCGGTGCGGAAATTGCCGGACGGAACCTGCCGACCCGGTCCTTCGACGTTCCGGAAACGCCATGGCCGCGGCTCGTGCTGGGGCGCGAAAACGACACAGGCATGCCGTTCAATTTCGTGTGGCCGTTCGGGGCGCCCGTGCTTTTCGAGGTATTGCGGCGTTGCGACGACAGCGACGGGACTCGAGGCCAGATGCCTCGAAATCATCGAGGAGTCGGCAAGCGGTCCGCTCTTGATCGAAAGATCGAAACCTTCCTCGACGAGATTGACGATCCGCTCCGTCGCGGAAAGGTCCACGGACACCTGCGGATAACGGGAGAAGAACACCGGCAGGTGCGGCACGACATACAGCCGGCCAAAGACTGGCGGCACGGTGACGCGGATCAGCCCACCCGGAGACAGCTGGCCATGCCCGACGGAGGACTCGAGATCCGTGAAGTCGCCAATGATGCGCAAGCCCGCTTCATAGACCGTTTGACCGGTCTCGGTAAGCGTCATGCTGCGCGAGGTGCGCCGCACCAACTGAGCGCCAAGATAGCGCTCGAGCGACGCAAGCTGCTTGCTGACCGCCGGCTGACCCACGCCGATGTCGCGCGCCGCCGCGGCGAAACTCCCGCTTTCGACGATGCGAATGAAAAGCTTGAGCGCGTCGAGCCGGTCCATTGCTTCTTCCCCAAAGCTTCCTGAGTGGAATTGATTTTATTCCATTTGCCATTCTTCCATGGTGTAAATGGAATCGATATCGTCATGCCCATCGACAACGTATTCACGCAACGACGGAGCCATGATGAGCATCGGACAACGCGCAAACCTGATCGAAGTGCGGCACAGACTCAGCGATGACGACCGCGAGGCAGCGAGGGCCTCGATCGAGCGCACGCAACGGCACTTCAACGAATTCCATGGAACGATGCGCGAGGCGTACGACGCCATGACCGCGCAGACGCCGGTGGCGGAGGGTGTCGGCATGGAGAGCATGGCGAACGCGGACGTGCAAGGGTGGTGGATTCGGCCGCGCGCCGCGCCTGCCCATCGCGCGATCCTGTTCCTGCACGGCGGGGCCTTTGTGCTCGGGTCTGCCTGGGGGTATCGCGGGTTCGCGAGCCAGATCGCGGTGCGCGCCGGCGTGGACACGTTCGTGCTCGACTATCCGCTTGCGCCCGAGCATCCGTTTCCCGCGGCGCACGACGCCGTGCTCGCCGCGCTGCGATGGCTGGCGCACGGCGGCATACGCGAAGTCGCCCTGGTTGGCGACTCCGCAGGCGGGGGCCTTGCACTTGCGGCTCTGGGTGTCGAGGAGCGGCCAGCGTTGAACATCGCGAGCGTGGCCGCTTTCTCGCCGTGGGTCGACCTGGGGTTGACGGGGCCGTCGTTCCACAGCGATGCGACCCGGGATGCCGTCCTGACGCGGCCTGTACTCGCCAATGCCGCCGCCGCGTACCTGGGCGCTGCCGATCCCGCGGATGGACGCGCGTCGCCGCTGCATGCCGTTCCCGGGCACCTGCCGCCCATCGCGCTCCAGGTGGGCACGGACGAATTGCTGTTGGACGACGCGCGCCGTTACGCGGCGGCCGCGGCGGAGCAGGCCAACGAGGTCCAGCTGGAAATCTACGAAGGACTGCACCACGTGTTCCAGCGCTCCACCCACGAGTTGCCGGGCGCGCGCAGTGCGCTGGATGAAGTCGCGCGATTCATCTCGCGATGCTGGACGCCTGACGCGTAGGCCTGCCTCAGCCCTGCTTGCGCACCTGCCCGATGGCGCGTTCACGCGCCGCCTGCGCTTGCTGCACGAGCCGGTAGGCGGCGTAGTACTTGTAGATATTGCGCACGTAGGTGGTCGTCTCGATCCCGATCTTCTCACCAACCACGATCTCGACATTGTTGAACCACTTGTCGGGCGAGAGCCCCCGGGCGGCCGCTTCCTTGCGCATCTTCGCGATCCGGGCCGGACCCGCGTTGTAGCTCGCGAACGCGAACAGGGCCCGGTCCGAATCGGAAAAGTGCGCATCCGGGAAGTAGCGGGACATCAGGAGATCCAGGTATTTCGCGCCGGCATGGATGTTCGATTCCGTCACGCGGATGTCACCGACGGCCAGCTCCTTGCCGGTCGACGGCATGAGCTGCATGATGCCGATCGCGCCAACGTGGCTGCGGGCGCTTTGATTGAGCTGCGATTCCTGGTACCCTTGCGCGGCGAGCATCAACGGATCGAAGTGATATTGCGCGCCGTACTTTTCGAAGAGACCGACCGTTTGCGTGAAGCGCTTCAGTTCGGCGTCCTCGGTATTGCTGGTGATCTGCTTGACGCGCTGCAGTTCCTGCTGTAGTCGCACTTCCGCCACGCTCTGCTTTTTCACGTAGCCAACGTAGAAGTCGGTGATGGCCTGCTGGAGTTTGGGACTCTGCTTGCGGATCGCCCAGCCAATATAGCCGGCGTCACGCACGGCCATGTCGTCGTGCACTACGATGCCCGGCAGCACCTGCGCCCAGAATTTCGCCTTCCAGTCATCGACGACGAGAATCTGGACCAGCCCGACATTGAGCATCTCCATGGCGTCCTCGTCCTCGAGCGCATCGGGCAGCAAGACCAGCTTCACCGGCGGCTTGCCGTCTTTTTTGAAGCGCGCGTTCAGGGCGGTCAGACTCTCGAAGTAGCTGCTGCTCGCGCGCACGTGCACGGTCTTGCCGCTCAGGTCGTCGAGTTTGTTGAGCGCGGGCGACTTCGGACCGGTGACGACTAGCTCCCGGACCGGCTTGCGGTCGCGCGGCGCGACGAAGTCGACCTGCTTGAGTCGCGTTTCGGTGGCGGTCAGATTGCCGGAGGCGATGTCCCCCTTCCCGGCCAGCAGAGCGGGAATGAGCTGGTCGCGCGTCGTCGGGATGATCACGAGCGTCAAGGGACGCTTGCCGAGGCTGCTCTGGTACGTCTTGTTCAGGTAGCGCTCGAAGTCGCGCATGAGCCCGGCAGTCAGCCCGCGCTCATGACCGAGCTCGTTGAAATAGAGCGTCCTGCTGTATGGCACCAGCACGCGGATCAGCCTGCGGTCGAGCATGGCATCGAAATCGCCGAACTTCGGCTGGATGGCCAGGTTGAGGCGGCGCGTGGTGATGGGCGTGGGGGCCGCGGGGGGCGAGGGCGCACTGGCTGGCCCAGCCGTCGCGGCCTGTGACGCCGCGGCTTGCGCAGGCGTTCCCTGGGCCGCGAGGCACCCTGTCGGCCGGCCGGCAATAGTCATCCCGAAAGCCAGGATGATCAGCAACGTATGAACAATACGCATGATGGCAGGGCCGAGTGTTCCGCGCCTTCCCATCATGTCACAGCCGCATAGGCTGGCTATGGGCCGATGGTCCTATAGAGAAAGTGAACAGCCGCTACTTCGCCGACGTCATGACGTCGCAGCCGCCGTGGGTGCCGGTGTTTTTCAGGGTGAGCGTAAGCCGGCTGCCCCGGTTCGCCGTGATGATCTGCCCGTAGCTCACCGTGGGAATGAACTGGATATCGGGCGCCACCGCCACAGGGGGATTCCTTGCGCCGTCGACGGTCAGGTCGAGCTCCACGGTGACCGAGTCGATTGCGACGCCCATATCCTGCTTGCGGTCGGCCTGTTCCTTCTTGAAGTTGCATAGGCCCGTGAGAACCTGCTCGAGGGCGGTCGGAATATCAACCGGCTTGCCCGGCGGGATCGGCGGCGTGTTGCAGCCGACGATCATGAATGGCAAAGCGCAAAGGACCACATATCGGCAGGCGCGCATCGGGTTCCCCTTTGATGAGCCAAAGGACGGCTTTGTCGAAGGGTGCCATGTGTGGATGCGCAGTCAATCGGACCTATGGCCTATGCGGAAGCTGCACGCCTAAAGTTCGTCTGCGCCCCCGCCGATATTAATTCTGTCCTCGCGGCTCCCGCATGAGCAGACCCTGTGCACGCCTGCCGTACGACTACCGCTGATGACTTCCCATTTAAAAGAAAAAAGAGCGCGTTATGAAAAATGAATACATTTCAAGGGCCGGGGTTGCCGCTTGCGCGATTGGCATGACGCTTCTGGCGGGCTGTGCGTCTTTGCCGAATAGCGAACTCGCGGCTCAGAATCGCGAAAAACTGCATTCCATCGCGCTGCTGAAGATGAACGAGCCCGCGGCAGAGAACGTGTGGAATCTGGGCGGGGCGGCGGGAGCGTTTGGCCTGCTTGGCGGACTGGTGCAGGCTGGCATCAACAGCAGCCATTCGAAGACTTACACGCAGAAAATCGCCGAACAGAAGATCGAGTTCGCACCGCTGGCCAGCGATGGGATCGTCTCGCGCCTGACCACGGACGGGTATCAGGTCGTCACGCTGACCGACCAGAAGGTCAAGCTTTCGGCGGACGGCAAATCGGACGACTACTCCGAAGTTCATACGGACGCCGATGCCATCCTCAATGTGTGGTTTGCGTCGTTCGGCTACGTATCGCCGCCTGAATCCATCGATTTCGTCCCATGGGTCGTCGTTCGCGCCCGCTTGCTGGATGCAAAAACGAAACAGGACATGTATTACAGGACCTACGCTTGCGGCTACGACATCAAGGCCAACAGCGTGCACATTGACAGCGATGTCGCGTACCGCTACGGGAGTTTCGGCAATCTGGAGGATCAGTTCGATCAGTCGGTGACGGGGCTCAAAGCGTGCGAGCAAGCCGTGGTGGCGATGATTGGACAGGATTTGGCGAAGACGCAGTGACGGGCCCTTTGCCACGCGGAGCCAAGTCGCGGCGGGCACGATGCGGGTTCAGCGCATCGAACCGGTGTCGTTGCCCGCATTCGCCCGCTTCTCGTGAATCACCCGGTCAGGCGCGCCCATAGCGTGCGTATGCGGCGCGCGCGCTCGTCGAACAGATACGACGCTGCGAGCGCGATCAGGCCCGACACGACCCCCGTCGCAATGTGTTCGAGAACATGAATGCGATAGTGACTCGTGTGCGCGTAGGCATCGCCGAGTATGGTCAGGCAGCCCACCAGCAGCGCGTTGCCATAGCGATTCGCGTACCACTTCGCTGCTGGCGTGAAGGTGAGCAGCACGGCGAGCGCGCCGGTGAACAGTCCCGTCTTGAATGCGATGGTCCAATGGGGCAAGCTCATGATGTTGCCCCAGCTCCCCGGCATGCAGGTCATGCACGCACTGGTTGGCTGCCAGAAGCGCTGAACGAATAATTTCAGGCGGCGTTGCCATTCGCTTTCCATCACGTACTCCCGGTGCAGGGTGTGCGGCCCCGCGGAAATCGTGCATCGCTTGCGCATTGTGCCGGGGCGCGCGCGCTGCGCTCCTGGCGCAAGCTATGCCGGGAGCGCGTTACGACGGTTCAATGCGCCATGGCGCCCGACGCCGGGTGATCCATGCCCATGGCGTCGTGCTTCATCGGCTTTTTCATCTGATCATGGCTCATCGCGCCGCCTTTGCTCATTGTATCGTGCGACATGGCGCCTTTGCCCATGGTGTCCTTCTGCATCGAGTCCTTCGACATGGCGTCGTTCGACATCGCGCCGCTAGCCTGCGCGAATGCCCCCGCGCTCATGCTCAACAGGGCGGCCGAGATGGCGATGGCTGCGAATCGGATCGTGTTCATTTGCATTGCTCCTTGCTGGGTGGAAAAAACCGTTGCCCCTTTTGCGGGCGGAAGTGAAACGGAGCCGTCGCATGACGTGGCGTATCAGGCGGCGGCAGGAAGACGTCACGAACCGCCGAACCAGTTGTAGCCCTGGTCGACCCAGTAGCCGCCTGGATACGCATTCGTGACGAAAATCTCGACGATGTGCTTCGGGTTCTTGTAGCCGAGCTTCGTCGGCATGCGCAGCTTCATCGGATAGCCGTATTTCGCCGGCAGGCGCTCGCCGTCGTAGTCGAAAGCGAGCAAGGTCTGCGGATGCAGCGCCGTCGCCATGTCGATGCTTTCGTAGTAGTTGTCGGCGCAGCGAAAGCCCACGTATTTCGCGGTGAGATCCGCATCGACCCGGCGCAGGAAATGCGCGAATGGCGTGCCGCCCCAGCGGCCTATCGCGCTCCAGCCTTCGACACAGATATGTCGCGTGATCTGCTCGGCGTGCGGCAGCGCGTACAACTCGGGCAGCGTCCAGACGCGCTGGCCCTTGACGAGCCCGCTGAGCCTGAGCCGATAGTCGCCGCCATCGACCACGGGCGCCTCGCTTTCGCTATAGAACGCGTTGAAAGGGAAGGGCCGCGTGATCTGGGCTTCGGTGTAGGTGGGTGCGAGCCGGGTCGGGTCGAACAGCCATGCCTGCACGCGATCGTTGAGCCGGGAAACGGCGCTGAGGAACGTGTTGACCGAGGCGTCGTCGGTGATCGTGCAGCCGCTCAGCAGCGAAAGCCCGCCGAGCGTGAGCATGCGCTTGCCGAACAGGCGCCGTGACGGCATGTCGAGTTCGCGCCGTGCATCGGCAAGAATCGCCGCGCGGTCGATTGCGATGATCCTGCGGTCTTGCGTGTTCATCTGGAATCCTTATCGATATCGAAGGATGGTGACTCGAATGGCATCGGGCGGCGTGTTCAGCGTCCGCGCAGCATGGTGAGCAGCGAGCGCGGCACGAGCGCGACCATCGTCACGTGAACGAGCACGAACGCCGCAAGCACGGACATCGCGCAAAAGTGCACGACGCGCGCGCGGTCGTATCCGCCCATCAACTCGCGCAGCAGCGGGAACTGTACCGACTTCCAGATCGCAAGGCCCGACAGCACGAGGACCACGAGGTCGGCGATCGCAACGAGATAGGCGAGTTTCTGCACGGCGTTGTACTGGCTCAGGTCGGCGTGCGAGAGCCGGCCCGTGAGCGCGGCGCGCAGATCGTGCAGCACGGCGCGCGGGCTCAGCGGGAAGAACTTCGTGCGCCAGCGGCCGGTGGCGAGATTCATGGCGAGATAGAAGAGGCCGTTGAAAAACAGCAGCCACATTGCCGCGAAATGCCATTGCAGTGCGCCACCGAGCCAGCCGCCGAGGGTGACCGAGGTTGGAATGACGAAGCCCGCGAACACGGGAGACGCATCGTAAATGCGCCAGCCGGAGAACATCATGATCAGCGCCGCGAGCGCATTGAGCCAATGCGTGACGCGCAGCCAGAGCGGCTGGATGGCGCGTGGGCCGCGCACGCTGGCGGCAAGTGCGGGCGATTCACCGATCGACGTGTGCATGGCGATTCCTGGTTGGCGCGGAGTTGACAGTGAATTCGCTGTGGCGCGCGCGCCGGTTACATCGCGTCGAGAAAAAATTCGCGCGACCGGGGGCGGATAAAAATAAATCGCCGAGGCTGTAACCCAACTGGCATGGCGACCGAACTACCCGCAACGGGCGTACGCTCGCGCTACGCGAAAGAGGCAGAAGGTGGGTCTGACCAGCACATGGGCGGCGATGACGGAAGGGGCGACGCCCGGCGCGCGCGCCGGGGCAGCGCATGCCGTTGCGGGGCGCGAAGCGTTCGGCTACGCTCACGCGAACGGACGCGAAAGCGGCGGCGTTCGTAATCGGTTTGAAAGCTCGCCTTTGCAAGACCCGGCGAGCACCATGCCCGCAAGCCCGTTAACAATTCGTCGCGACCATCCAGGACGACCTTTGCACTCCGCGGAAACCCGTCTCAAAGCGCTTTTCGTCAGCGGCCTGGAAGGCGACGCGCAAGCGTATCGCGACTTCCTCGAGGAACTCACGCGCCATTTGCGCGGCTACCTGCGCCGCCGCATCCCGCAGTTGCGCGACGACGTCGAGGACCTCGTGCAGGAGATCCTGCTGGCGGTTCACAACGCGCGTCACACATGGCGCCCCGACGAACCGCTCACGGCCTGGGTGCACGCGATCGCCCGCTACAAGCTGATGGACTTTTTCCGCTCGCGCGCACGCCGCGACGTGCTCAACGACCCGCTCGAAGATCACACCGATCTCTTCGCCGCGCCCGACGACGAACCCGCGCAGGCACGCCGCGATATCGGCAAGCTGCTCGAGCAATTGCCCGACAAGCAGCGCTTGCCGATCGTCCACGTGAAGCTCGAAGGGCTTTCGGTCGTGGAAACGGCGAAGCTCACGGGACTCTCCGAATCGGCGGTCAAAGTGGGCATTCATCGCGGTTTGAAGGCGCTTGCCACGCGCATCAGGGGAGCGCGATGAAAACCGACGATCTGATCAACCTCCTCGCCGCCGGCGATGCGCGCGTGGACCGCAAGGCGGTGCTGCGCCGCTTCGCGCGGGCGCTGGCGCTCGGTTTTGCGGGCTCGGTCGTGCTGATGAGCGTGGTGTTCGGCGTGCGGCACGATCTCATGAGTGTCATGCACACGCCAATCTTCTGGGCGAAGGTCGCGTTCCCGTTGTGCGTCGCGGCCGCTGCGGCGCTCGCGGTCAGCCGCCTCGGGCGGCCGGGCCGGCGCGGCGGCTATGCGTGGGCGTTGGTGGCGCTGCCGTTCGTCGCCGTGCTGGCGGGCGCATGGCTCGCGCTGGCCGACGCGGCACCCGCGCAGCGCATGCCGCTCGTGATGGGCCTCACATGGCGCACGTGCCCGTTCAATATCGTGCTGCTTTCGGTGCCCACGTTTGCGGCCGTGTTCTGGGCCGTGCGCGGTCTCGCGCCCACCCGCCTGCGCGCGGCGGGCGCAGCGGCCGGGCTCTTTGCGAGCGCGCTCGCGACCATTGCGTATTGCCTGCATTGCCCGGAGATGAGCCCGGCGTTCTGGAGCGTCTGGTATGTAATCGGCATGTTGCTGCCGGCCGGCATTGGCGCGTGGCTGGGGCCGCGGCTGCTGCGCTGGTAGCGGCGTGTGCCGGTCAACGGGCGTGAGCGCGCTTCACTGCTTCAGGAAGCGTTGCGCCAGGGCCTCGTACAGCGGCGGCGCGAATAGCCTGGAAACCTGGCTCGACACGAGTGCCGTTGCCATCAACGAGAGCACGAGCGCGTGCCCGTCGATCATTTCGATGACGATGACGAACGCTGTGATCGGGCTCT